>CAYXFJ010000326.1:0-2783 GCA_964464265.1 uncultured bacterium | reverse complement strand
GAAAAGGTGAGATAAGGGTCAACAAGCAGGAGTTGCTCGAGTATTTTAAGAGACCCACACTGGAAATGATCATTCGCCAGCCTCTGGTGCTGACCCAGACGGAAAGCCAGTTAGACGTCATGGCAACTGTCAATGGCGGAGGATTGACAGGCCAGGCAGGAGCCATGGTACTCGGCATATCCAGGGCGCTGCTCAAACTGAACGGTGAGCTGAGAAAGCCATTAAAAAGTGCAGGATTTTTAACGAGGGATCCGAGGGAAAAGGAAAGAAAGAAATACGGACAGCCGGGAGCGAGAAAACGATTCCAGTTCTCGAAACGGTAATATATAATTGGTAAAAAGAACCATTCCTTGATTTTCAAATGGGTGCCGAGAAACCTGTATCAGGTTTCTCGGTTTTTTGAGAAGACGAGAGGGATGGAGATTGAACCCTAAAAAGGAGTAGCCACATGCCTAACATCACTTTACAGCAGTTGCTCATGTCAGGGGCGCATTTCGGTCATCTTACAAGAAGATGGAATCCGAAAATGAAGCCTTACATTTTTATGCAGCGCAGCGGTATTTATATCATCGATCTGAACAAGACGCTCTCCATGCTTATCAAAGCCTGCCAGGAGATAACCAATATCGTACGTCAGGGAGAGAAGGTCCTTTTCCTGGGAACAAAGAAACAGGCAAAAGATATCGTACGCGTTGAAGCGGAAAGATGCGGGATGCCCTATGTGACCGAACGCTGGCTCGGTGGCATGCTGACAAATTTCACTACGATCAAGAAGAGCATCAAGCATCTTAAGAACCTTGAAAAAATGGCTGTTGACGGTACCTATGACAATATCTCAAAAAAGGAAATCCTTCAGATAGAGCGCAAAAAAGAGAAGCTCGAAAGAAGCCTTGGAGGCATTAAAGAGCTCAACAGGGTACCGGGCGGAATTTTCATCATAGATACAAAGAAGGAAGCCATCGCTGTCGCTGAAGCCAGAAAACTCGGGATTCCTGTATTCGGCATTGTGGATACAAACAGTGATCCGGATGTTATCGACTATCCTGTACCTGCGAATGATGATGCGTTCAAGTCCATCAGTTTGATTGTCCATACCATGGCGGATGCGGCACTGGAAGGGATAGGAAAAGATGGGATGCCCCAGCAGCCTTCCGAAGTAGTCGAGGTCGAACAAACCCGGAAAATGGAAACCGAGGAGACGGAACAGGAGAAATAAATGAGTGTACCTGCAGCAGATGTGAAGAAATTGCGTGATATGACCGGTGCCGGTATGATGGACTGCAAGGCAGCCCTTCAGGAAACGAACGGTGATTTTGAAAAAGCTATAGATTCCCTGCGCAAAAAAGGGATTTCCCTGGCTCAGAAGAGAGAAGGGAAAGAGGCCAATGAAGGTGTCATCATTGCCTATATTCATCCCGGAAACAGATTGGGTGTACTGGTTGAAATCAACTGCGAAACCGATTTTGTTGCGAAAACCGAAAATTTTCAATTATTCGCTAAAGATATCGCCATGCAGATAGCAGCTACCAACCCGAAAGCTGTTGAGAGGGAAGGGATCTCCGAAGAGGTGGTCCAGAAAGAACTGGATATATACAGGTCACAGCTTCAGGATCAGAAAAAACCTGCTAATGTCATCGAGAAGATCGTTCAGGGAAAACTGGATAAGTTTTACCAGGAAACTGTGCTCATGGAGCAGAGTTATGTAAAAGATCCCAGCCGTACGGTCAAAGAGTATCTGATGGAGGTTTCTGGTAAGCTGAAAGAACGGATTTTCATTCGCCGTTTTGAGCGGTATCAATTGGGAGGATGACCGGGAGGCTATCAATAAGCACTATCCCACCTGTGAGGAATGGCATGGAAAATGAAGACCATCCTGTTCCTGTCTATAAGCGTGTCCTGCTGAAGCTCAGTGGTGAAGCCCTGCGCTCGTCCCGCCGTCTGGAAATAAATCCGGAAGTTGTTGAAAGGATTGCCATCGAAATCAGGGAAATTGTGGGGTTGGGTGTGCAGCTGGGGATTGTGGTGGGGGGAGGGAATATTTTCCGCGGATTTTCGGCCAGTTTGCGGGGGATGGACCGTGTTACAGCGGACCATATTGGCATGCTAGCAACCATGATGAACTCTCTTGCCCTTCAGGATTTTCTGGAGAGAAATGGAATGCAGACGAGAGTGATGTCCGCAGTACGTCTGGATGCCATGATGGAGCCTTTTATCCGCAGAAGGGCGGTAAGTCATATTGAGAAATACCGGATTGTTATTTTTGCAGCCGGAACCGGGAATCCCTATTTTACTACGGATACCGCTGCTGCTCTCAGAGCGATCGAAATAGGAGCTGATGCGATACTGAAAGGGACGAAAGTGGATGGTGTTTACAGTGCGGATCCGGTCAGTGTGAAGGAAGCTGTCCGGTACGACAGTATCACTTTCTCGGAAGTACTGGAAAAAGAACTGAAAGTCATGGATGCGACCGCTGTGACGCTGTGCAGGGAGAATAACATTCCTATTGTGATATTCAAACTTTTAAAATCCGGTAATTTAAAAAAAGTCGTATGCGGAGAAAAAGTAGGATCGATTGTACATGGAGGTAACCATGGTTAAGGAATTGCTTCAGGATGTCAAGGATCGAATGGAAAGATCGCAGATCAATCTGCGCACTGAACTTTCCAAGGTTCGGACAGGGAGAGCCAACCTGGCTCTGCTTGACACAGTCAGGATCAATTACTATGGCAGCATGGTTCCTTTAAAGCAGGTGGCTAATCTGGGAATTCCGGAATCCCGCCTTA
>CAYXFJ010000325.1:0-2829 GCA_964464265.1 uncultured bacterium | reverse complement strand
GGGTCCCATTCTCGGCGCCGCCATCCTCGTCCCGCTGGGCGAGGTCACGCGGGTGCAGCTCGGCGGGACCGGCAAGGCGCTGGATCTCGTCATCTACGGACTGCTGATCATGATCGTTTCGCCCGTCCCATAACAGGCTTATCTCCCCGGGCGGCTGGAATCCACTGAAGAGGATCCGCACCCTTCTGCCCGCTGTATCGAATATTCTTGCATGGACATCCGATCCCCCGGGAAGATCGTACCGGATGGTCGTTGAAGCATTGAAGGGATTGGGATAATTTTGAAACAGCGTGAATTCTTCCGGTAAAAGGGCACTATTCTGAACATTGACTACCGCGGGATCCACAAGAACGATATGGTCCAGCCCGATCTGAATACCGTCCATGCTGTGATGTTCCGCCACGATTTCGAACCGGTCAACAGCGCCCCAGTCAAAGTCCCCTGCAGGATTGAACCAGCCGTTATCCCATGAACCGTGTTCGGTGAACCTCTTCAGCGGAATCTGAAGGTGATTCCATGTTCCGTCCCATCTGACCCATTTTTCATCAAGGGTCATGCGCATCCTCCAGGGGTGATCGTCCGGATCGGCTGTTTTTGTGTCTATAAAACGGATATCCAGGGCTGTGCCTGGTGTATCCCCGTGGATCCAGAGATCGACTGCATAACCGTTTTGAACCAGAAGCGTGAGATCCCTGACCGGCCTGAAACGGAATCCGATCTGACCGTACTGGTCGCCTCCGGACCAAAAGATGCAGTACTTCCCTCTGGCCGGATCCTCATCTGAATAAAAATCCACTGCGCCATTCGTCCAGCCCGACCTGTCCAGATGGGGACCCATATAGTCCTGATAAAGATCGAATCCCGCGGTGTCCGGCAAAAGAACAAATTCTTCCTGCTCCGGAATGGCAAAACCAAGAGCATCGAGCATGGGAAGGTTCAGGTCATACCTGAAGAGCTCGTTGGTGCCGGCTTCGAACAGTCCGAATCCCCCCTGATAATCCCAGATCGTCCATACGATCCCCTTTTCGTCAAGCAGGGTACGCACCGCCCGGTACCACCGGACCCGGTCTTCATTTTCCGAATTCGGTATATAGACCCCCAGCTCCCCGCAGTAGAGAACAACCTGGCGCGACGCCTGAAAATCCGCTGCCATATTCAACAGATCTTCCATATGCTCCACGGTTCCTTCATTTTGATAATCGTACAGGCCGGCACTGATCCAGGTGCTCTCCAGCTCGGGCGGACAGGCGGGCATTCTCAAGGGGTCATACGGAAACGGCACTCCGGACAGAGGAACCATTGACGGCTCGCTCCAGCTGGCCCCCTGATGGGTGAATACGAATGGATCATAAAAATGAAAGGTATAGATCAGGTTATTATCCGTGTATTCCGGCATGAACTCGAGATTATAATAGCTGTTCCATCCTGCAGGGCCTATGACAATTGTATGTTTTGGATCCACCTTGCGGATCACACTAATGATGTTTCTCTGTATCGTATTCCATGCAAGGTCTGAAATGCCGTGCGGCTCATTCAGCACCTCATAATAAATGAACATCGACCGGTCTTTGTAATGCTCCGCCATCTGTGTCCATACCGGTGTCAGGATATGAATGATCGTGGGAGTGGTATCGATAGCAGGATCAAAGGAATGGTTGTCGAGAATAAGGTGAATTTCCAATTCTTCAGCCCAGTCGACGACCTGGTCGAGAAAATAAAAAAGAAGCGGATCGATCGTATAATCCGGCGGACCGCTGTTCAGGGCATGCATGTCTATAGGCAGACGGATGACATCGCATCCCAGGGTCTTGATATTGTTGAAATCCTCTTTTGTGTATCTGGTGAACTGGAACTGCCCCATGCTGGATACCTGAAACCAACCGGTCAGATTGACACCCCGTCTGAACGGAGCTTCCGTACCCCGGGCGGATACAGACGCTGTCAACAGGAATAAGAGCGCGGCACGTCTCACTCTTCTCTCCTTCCGGATTTTACTCGATCAGCAGGATCGCATAACGGTTCATCGGCTGTGAGTAGTCATTTAATACTTCGATGGGAAAACCCACATTCCTGGCTGTGGTAAAAACATCTATAGCCAGACCTTCCGGTGTAGGACGCGCGGAACCAGGGTGCCTGCATTTCTCAGGATGTCCGATGCATTCCTCGCAGCTGGGACAGCTCCCCATCAGGAGGATGAACGCTTTGAAATATCCCTGAAGAAAGACCTCTTTTTCTATATCTATAAGCCTTGTGTTGATCTCCCTGCTCCACTTTTTCCGTTCCTCACGGTCCCGGACTTCTTTGGTAAAATGGAAAATAGCTGCATTCGAATACTCATGAATAAAACGTTCGCATTCCGCAACAGAAGGGTTGTTCGGCGGGCAGGCGACATTCGCGCCGTACTCATCACAGCCGAACTGGCATTTCATCCGCACCCACTGTGCCGTAACGATGTCACCCGCAGGGAGCCAGCGGAAGTCCGTAAAGCCGTGTTCCCTGAATATCGTTTCAAGCTGTTGTTTTCCATGCATGGATTGAAGTTCCTCCTCAAATGAATGGGATATATTTTCTCAGATGACAGGACATCTGATTGATTATCCTTCCTCTCCTGTGGCCAGTTCCTCCTTCAGTATGCGGAAAAAATCTTCCCTGGCATACCGTTCGATCCAGGGTACATGACCGCAATTATTTAAAAGGATGAAACGGAACGATTTTAATACCCGGGTCAGAGGTTCCCGCACTCCTTCCGCAGGATGCGGATCATGATCGCCGTGAATGGCCACCACAGGACAGGAAATATTTTTACCGGATTTTAGTAGTTTTCCGCTG
>CAYXFJ010000324.1:0-2864 GCA_964464265.1 uncultured bacterium | reverse complement strand
CTGCCCTGTGCAGGGTCGGTAAGGCGTATTGTTGACGATGGGGAGAAAGGGTACTGGGTGGCCACGGGCATGGGACTGTATCACCTTTCAGGAGATGTATCCGTTGTGCTCAGGGAAGCGGGAGAACTGATCAGTGCGGATGTGACGGATATTGTGCAGGGACCGCAAGGCACGCTATGGGTCGGGGGGCTGGGCGGAATCACCATCCTTCATGACCGTGTCAGGACAGGACAGTTCACGCCCTCAGACGGTCTGCCCTCTGTGGCTGTCTCGTGTCTGGCCATGGCGCCGGATGGGAAACTGTGGGCAGGTACTGACAGAGGGCTCGCTCTGCTGGATGAAGGGAGGTGGAGTGTCCGCCACAGCAGGCGGTGGCTCATGAGCGATGAAGTCAGGGATATAGCCTTCGATAAAGAAGGCACTGCATGGATCGCGACTCCGGCAGGCGTGAGTGCCATACGCAGCATATCCATCACTCTTCCGGAAAAAGCCGCTTATTTCATGAAAATCTGTCAGAAGAGGCATATCAGGGAACCGGGACTTGTGGAGAAATGTTTTCTTCCCTCACCCGGCGACACCAGCAACTGGGAGCCGATAGACGACGACAATGACGGTCAGTACACGGCCATGTACCTGGCCATGGAGTCGTTCCGGTATGCCGTGACAGGGTCTGAAGAAGCAAAAGCCCATGCGAAAAGAGCTTTCGAAGGCCTTCACTTCCTTCAGACCGTGACCGGAACGGATGGTTTTGTGGCACGCACCGTGATCCCTGTATCCTGGAAACGCATGATGGATCCGAACCGGACGTATACCGATATGGAATGGGCGGAAATTCTGGTCAATGATCCCAGGGTGAAGAGAGTGGACAAACGCTGGCGGCCTTCGGAAGACGGGAAATGGTTGTGGAAAGGCGACACATCCAGTGACGAGATCACGGGACACATGTTCGGTTACCTTTTCTATTACGATCTCGTAGCAAAGGGCAGTGAAAGGAAGCGGGTCAGCGATCATGTCTCCAGGATCGTGGATCACATTATGAGCAACGGCTATACACTCAGGGATCTGGACGGCAGGTATACCCGCTGGGCTGTATGGTCACCTGAAAAACTGAACTTCGATCCGGACTGGCAGATGGAAAGAGGGGTCAACTCCGTGGAGATACTCTCTTATCTCAAGCTCGCCCATCATATGAGCGGCAAATCGAAGTATCAGAAGGCTTACCTGGACCTGTTGTACAACCGGGGTTACAGGGAAAATGTGAGAAAAGCCAAAACCACCAATCCTGCATGGATCACGCATATAGACGATGAACTGCTCTCACTGGCCTATCCGAGTCTTCTTCTTCATGAGAAGGATCCCGGATTGCGGCAGCTCTACCTTGAGAGCATACGTCACTGGTACGAAACCGCGCACCGTGACCAGAGCCCGTATTTTGATTTTGTGTTCTCTATGTGCACAAATGAGAATCCGGACCTCCTGCGTGCGCTCTTTTTCTTTCAGGATGTGCCGCTGGATCTCGTTCGGTGGCGTGTGGACAACTCGCAGCGGGAAGATGTGAAAATAACGCGTCTTCCGGAACTGGAATCCATTCAGACAGAAAGACTCCTGCCTCCGTCCGAAACAGCCCTCTTCCGCTGGGACAACAATCCCTGGCTGGCTGTACAGGGTGACGGCGGACATACGGAGAGTGATGGGGTCTTCTGGCTGCTTCCCTACTGGATGGGGAGATATCTGGGATATCTGGTTGAATAAAATCTGACAGGCGCCTGCTTACATGTCATGTAACATACAGGCCTCAGTACTCTGAATATTTGGATAAATTAAATCTGACGTGTGCTGTCTTGCGAGTCCGGTCTCATGGCAGGTTAGGTCAACAGGTTATGTCACTGAACGACAATTGAGGGATCTTTTATGTTAAGGTATTTTTCGATACACACAGGTTTTATCGTTTTAATGACCCTTTCAGGCTGCAGCATCCATGAACAGGATACGGACGGTCTCGTTCTGAAAAATGGCTGGCACATCCGTTCTTCCGCGGAGGTCAATGCATCAGGAGAGATCCTTTCCTCTCCGGATTACAGACACAAGGGCTGGCAGCCCGCCACGGTTCCTTCGACTGTGCTCGCTGCTCTGGTTAAAAACGGGGTGTATCCGGATCCTTATTTTGGCCTGAACCTCAAATCCATTCCGGGATACAAGGAAGGGAGATGGCTTTCCATGACTCCGGACAGCCCGTTCAGACCTGCGTGGTGGTACCGTACAGTATTCGAGATCCCCCTTTCCCTGAAAGGAAAACAGGTCACCCTGTGCTTCGACGGGATCAATTACAAAGCGTCCATCTGGCTCAACGGACACCGGATCGCTGACAGCACCGATGTCGTCGGCATGTTCAGAAGGTTCGAGTTTCCCGTTGAAAAATGGATACGTTTTGGCGCAAAGAACGGCCTTGCAGTTCTGGTGAGCGCACCCGGAAAGTTGCCCGATATACGGTACAGAACCAAACAGCTCGAGGCCACCACCGGGTGGGACGATCACAATCCGCAGCCCCCTGACCTCAACATGGGGTTGTGGCAGGATGTTTTTCTCAGGATGCACGGACCCGTACGCATCAAACATCCGTATGTGACGAGCGATCTGGATCTGCCGTCACTCGACAAAGCGCATCTGTCCGTATCCGCCCTGCTGGAAAATTCAGGGGACCTCCCGGTCACCGGCACGCTTTCCGGCACAATAGAAGGGATCTCGTTCGGGAAGGAGGTGACGCTTGCGCCGCTGGAGAAAAAAGAGGTACGGTTCACACCCGATACCTACCCTCAGCTCAGCATAGAGAATCCCCGGATCTGGTGGCCACATCCCATGGGAGA
>CAYXFJ010000323.1:0-2872 GCA_964464265.1 uncultured bacterium | reverse complement strand
ATCCCCATTTTCAGCCTTTCGATATTGGTGACAAAAAGGTCATCTCCCACCAGCTGAATTTTATTCCCTAATTTTTCCGTCTGGATTTTCCACCCTTCCCAGTCATCTTCAGCCATGCCGTCCTCGATGGAGAATATCGGATATCGCTTCACCAGATCCACATAAAAATCCACCATTTCAGCAGAGGTGAGCTCCTTCTTCTCTGAAGCGAGAACGTACCGCTTCTTTTTGGCATCATAAAAGCCTGAGGCTGCAGGGTCGAGACAGATAAAGAAATCCTCATTCGGCTTGTAACCCGCTTTTTCTACCGCCTGGAGGATCACCTGAAGGGCTTCCTCGTTGGACTTCAGATTAGGTGCAAAGCCGCCTTCATCGCCCACGCCTGTGGAATATCCTTTTCCTTTCAGGATCTTCTTCAGGTTGTGGTAAACTTCCGCTGACATCCGGTAAGCATCGGAAAAGCAGGCAGCTCCTATTGCGGCTATCATGAATTCCTGCAGGTCCACGTTGTTGTCCGCATGCGCGCCGCCGTTGATCACGTTCATGCAGGGAACCGGCAGTATGCGTGCGCCGACTCCGCCTAAATAGCGGTACAGTGGAAGTCCTACATAAGCGGCTGCTGCTCTGGCGACGGCAAGAGAGACGCCCAGAGTGGCATTGGCGCCGAGTTTGGATTTGTTCGGCGTGCCGTCCAGCTCGATGAGGATCTGATCGATATCGGTCTGATACAGAGAATCTTCGCCGATGATCTCTTCCGTGATGATCTCATTTACGTTTTCGACGGCTTTCATAACTCCTTTTCCCATAAAGCGCGTATCATCACCGTCACGAAGCTCCACAGCTTCGTGTTCGCCTGTGGACGCACCTGATGGAACGGCAGCCCTTCCCATGGTGCCGTCTTCGAGCAGTACATCAACTTCAACAGTTGGATTGCCCCTGGAATCCAGGATTTCACGGGCCAGTACGTCAATAATGGTAGACATTTCAAACCTCCTCTACTTTTATCGTTCGTTTCTGAGTTCTTTTTATTTCATTTTTCAATTTTTCGAGTATCAGAGTACGATCCATTCTCTCAGGATAAAGACAACAGACACCCCGGCTGCGGCGCAAAAAATGTTGACCCAGTCGTTGTTGAGCCAGTGTATGCCATGATGATAAAGGGTGGTATTTCCGCCGCAATGTTCCCTCTTTTCCGTCACCTTCCTGCACTCCGGGCACTGGAAATGGGCTTGTAAGGTCGCTCCGAGGAAACTGTCAAGAAGACTTCCCAGAAATCCGCCAGTCACGATGATCCAGAATAAAGTGCCGGAGGGAGAGGATTCCCATATCCGGGGCGCTGCCAGCCTGCCTGAAAGGGCTATGACAAGAGCTCCCATAAAAGCACTCACAGTCCCCAGAAGGGTGATGCCGCCTGAAGTTCCGGGCTCCACTCTCCTGAAATTCTTGATGGATACAGGCGATGTACTTGAAAAGACCCCGACCTCCGTTGCCCACGTATCTGCAGTGACAGCTGCAAGGGCTCCCAGGTAGAGCGCATACCATGAGGGATCCGGAAAGAAATGATGTAAAAGAACGACGGCGCCGGCCACACCTCCGTTCGCGATGACCTGCCCGATGTCCCTGTTACTGGTTTTCTCGAACATGAGCCGGAAACGGGCTTTGTGTTTCTTCCCCACCTTTGAGAGCACGCTTGAGAGTATGAAGAAGGTCAGAATGGGCACTGTCCATGCCCACCCTCCCACACCGTATACCAGCGCAGCGAGAAGAAACGTTCCCACACTGCCGCTTGCGGTCAGGAAATGAACCCTGTAAGCCAGCACTGCAATGGTGATACCCATTAAAAGGCCTGCTGTGAATTGGATGTTGCCGGATACGGAATTTTGAAGCATGAACCCGAGTACAAAGGCTGCGCCAAGAGGCGCTGTCAGATTGTCCGATCCCTGGGCAGAGAGCGCCTCCATGGCTGTGGATACGACAGCGGTTGCAGCGCCGATCCATAATGCTGTTCTCCAGGTCACCGGCATAACGGGTCCCGCGAAAAAATGGCCGGGAAGCACCAGAAGAAAGACTGTTGCCAGAAACCAGGAGGTCAGCAGCATGACAAGAGAACCCTCAATGGATTTCCTGTCTTTTCCCCAATGATATCCGTGGGGATTCCGGATGTTTTCGCCCACGATAGCTGCTGCTGCATCGGAAATAGCCAGTATGGACATGGCGATCATGAGAATTCCCTTGCGTTCCGGCCAGCAGGTAAGCACCAGGATCAGGAAGGTCAGTGGATAAAAAACAGTTCCATAACTCACTCTGGCGGTCCCGTGCATTCCCTTGAGTTTTCCGGTGCGGATCCCCGCGTAATTCACACCGATGAAAATGATGGCCATCCAGATCAGGGGACGGCCGGACTCGAAAAACAGGGCAGCCACCATGATCAGCACTCCTGTCAGGATGTGCACGAGTTTCCGGTTGAATTCCGGCTGCCATCCCATGGAGTGGCGGGCTTTTTCCGCCAGCAAGATAAAGAAAACTATACCGACGAGAAAACCCAAAAAACGAATCCAGTCCGCAGTCGGTGCCTGAAAGAGATATTGAAAAAGGGTCATTCCACGTCCTTGGCGTAATATCTTATCTATTTACGATTTTTTGGATTGAAAATCAAGATTTTTGTATTATTTGTTGTTTTTATCGTGCAGTGCACTGCCCGGCAAAATGATAATATCTTTTTGAACCACATGACCATTTTCCTGTCCGGAACCGGCCGTTATTTTTGCCGTTTGTTCCGCCGCTCTATTCCTATTTCCTCTCTGAGGAACCTGCCCGTGTAGGATGTCTCTATCCCGGATAGGGTCTCCGGAGTGCCGGCCGCAACCACACG
>CAYXFJ010000322.1:0-2874 GCA_964464265.1 uncultured bacterium | reverse complement strand
AGCTTGAAGAACTTGGGCCAGCCGACGCGCTCGATCATCTCGCCGAGGCGCTCGAACGGCCGGGCGTTGCTCTTGTAGACGCCGACGATGTTTTTCACGGCGTCCCCGCCCTCGGGCGAGAGGACCATGCCTTCACCGACCACCGTGCTGAGCCAGCAGCTCGGGCGGAGGTTCCGCCAGCTTGTGATGCGCCCGGTGGTGAAGTCCCACAGGGTGATGCAGCGGGCCTGGCCCCGATGGACGGGGGCGTACTTCGTGCCGCAGTATCTGGCCATGGCTTTTTCGAACGCCTCCACTTTTGGCCCCAGGATAAATCCGCCGCTTTTCATCACGGATTTGACTTCTCTGTCTATCTCCTTCCGGAGATGCCGGTACTGCTCAACCAGATCGAGCATCGGAATGTTCATAATCAGTTCCCTTCCCTGAATCATTTTCAACCAAACAGGATAATATACTTCATTAACGGTCACCTAAAAATCCGGAACCTGCCATCTCTTCCCATTTCCGGTTTGCTGCATCATATCCCTGGCGGGTCCCGATATCAACGAAAAATCCATCGATCTTTACAGCGGTCATCTGCCCGACAAGCCCGGGTATCACATCCACGGACAGGTCACAGGGTACTCTGTCCGGGATCGCATCGACAAACTGAGCAGACGCGATCATGATCCCTGTATTTGAAAGACGTGAGGGAGGATGATCCGGTTTTTCGACGAATCCGATGATTGTCCCGTGGTCATCGAGAGTGACGATACCGCTTAGCTCCGGGACATCCGTCTCAAAAACGCCCATGGTCAGAAGGGAGGGATGTTTCCGGTAAAAATGCAGGAGTTTCCCCAGGTCTGTATTGGTCAGGCTGTCCGCATAGATGATCCAGAAAAAGGGATCATCTGAAATAAAATCCCGGTTTTGTTTTATCGTGCCTCCGCTGCCCAGCAGCTCCTCCTCATATACCACGTGAACCTTTATGTTCGTTCTGCAGCCGGACAAAAAACGATTGACCTTATCCGGCAAATGGTGGGTATTGATCAGCACCTCACCAATCCCGTGCTTTTCCAGGAGCCTGAACCAGATCTCCAGCAACGGAATGCCATGGACAGGGACGAGACATTTGGGCGTGTCCAGGGTTAAAGGCCTGAGCCGCGTTCCCTCACCCGCTGCCAGAAGAAATGCCTTCATTTTCCAGGTTTTTCTTTCTTTATCTTCCCGGCATCCTTCAAGAACATCCGGACCGTTTCTTTGGTGTAGGGATGGACGATCATGCCTTCGAGTAATTTGGGGACCACGGTCACAATATGCGCACCCTCGTGAAGCCATTCCACCACATTCAGAACCTCACGGGTCGATCCCAGTATGATCTTCGTGGGAAGGCTGAAATCGTCGAGGAGATCGCGCAAAATCCTGATCTCTGAACAGACGTTATAACCCATGTTGTTGACCCTGCCGCCGAACAGGGAGACATAGCTTGCTCCGGCCAGAGCAGCCAGCAGGCATTGCTGTGCGCTCATCATGGCTGTGACATTGACCTGTATTTTGTATTTTTTTTCAAGGGTATGTATGACCTCGAGATTCTCAAGTTCGCCTTCAGGTCCGTGAACAGGAACCTTCACGACCATATTGTCAGCCCAGCCTGCGATCTCCTTTGCCTGATCGATCATCCCCTGCATTTCATTGGTCGTCACTTCCACGGACAGCGGATAGGGATGGATAATCCCGGCGATCTCTGTAAAAAGAGAACGGAGTTCTTTCAATCCGCCGCTGATGCCGTTTTTCAATAAAATAGTGGGATTGGTGGTGACACCCCGTATGATCCCCATATTGTTGAAGCGTTCGATTTCCTTGATGTCGCCGGAATCCAGGAAAATGGCCATGATGATTCCCCTTATTCTGTTCTTAGTGAACCGATTCCCATTTCATCACATTTTTCTTAAGACAGGGATGCGATACAAGGCAATGCCAGATCAGCGCCTGGAAAGCTTCCGTGTGCGGCGTAACGGTTTCAGGATTGATCACCGGGATCACCACACAGACATCCGCAGCCTCTTTCACATATCCCCCGTCCCTTCCCACTATGCCTGTGATCCTGGATCCTGTTTCCCTGGCATACTGGAGGGCATAAACGATATTCGAGCTGATCTTTTTTTCCAGGCTTCCGCCGCCCACGGAGAAAACGAAGACACAATCCTTTTTGCTGAGTTTCGAATCCTTCAGCCAGTTAACGAACACCGTATCCCACCCTTCGTCATTGACCCTGGCTGTCAGTTCCGCCACATTGTCTGAAGGTGTATATGCTTCGATCCCTGCAATCTTTCTGAAATCATTCACCGCATGAGAGGCATTTGCCGCACCCCCCCCGGCCCCGATGAAAAACAGCCGGCCTCCGGCCTCCCTGACCTCACAGAGAAGGTTTGCCATTTTTTCCACAGTATCTGTGTCTATCAGGCTGATGATCTTTTTCGCTTCATCCAGATAATCGGTGATATAGGACATGAGCCATCCTTCACTGTGAATTCATTTGAAAACCTGTAAATAATCTGCAGCCTCTTCAGTGGCCGCGAACAGCCCGGGATCGTAAAAAGAGCGGGGCAGGAACCGGTGCAGCTTTTCCACATTATACACATACTTCAAAGAAATGCCCTTTATATTCCAGGTGTTCCGGTTTTTCTGTATGGATAGAAACTGTGTTTCGGTCAATCCGTCCACGATCATTTCCACAGCTTTTTTGCCGAGGCGCATGGCCCACGCATAATCCAGTTCACAGGGGCTTCCTGAACGGTAAAGATATGATGGATTGACAAAATTCACATTTCCTCCATCAAAGAATCGGGAAAGATCCTTTTTCATACGGAGACAAAGCTTCTCAGCCGCACCCCG
>CAYXFJ010000321.1:0-2875 GCA_964464265.1 uncultured bacterium | reverse complement strand
TATGGACCCGGTCAAACCAATCAGCGGATCTATTCTGAGAAAGAAATCCACGGGAAGAAAAGAGTGAAGCGGATAGGCTGCCTCAAGAAAAAGAACGTAGAAGAGCAAAAGAAAGAGCAACTGGGAGATGCGCCGTGCGGTATGCATCCGGATTCCTTTTACGAAAGGGCGATGGTTTTAATATTGAGTTTGCCGAGATCGTTTTCACCGAGGCCCCGTTTTTTGGCTTCGATAAGATATCCCAGCCTGAGGGGATCATGTCCGAACAATGTGGCTCCATAGCTGTCCACCGCTACCGGATCACAACCTGCCACAACGGTCTTCCGGAGCTCAACATCGTCCGGATTTCCCCCGCTGGGTCCGTTTCGTATCAGCATCCGGTATGCATCCAGAATAACGAGTTTCGGCCGTATCCTGGCCCCGAGATCGGATATTTTGATGCTGAAATCCCTGTGAAACTTGCCCCGGTTTCCCCCGATAAGCCCCATAAGATTTTTAAGGGACATTGAAACCAGCGCTTCAGAAACATTGTGATGCTTGGCTACCGGCACGTTGATCAGACAATCGGCTTCCAGAACCTCATCATACACAGGCCAGGATTTGATCAGCTCGCCTTCCGGGAAGTCGGTGTTCTTGAATTTACGCTCATACACATGAAAAACATCCGCTCCTGCCTCTTTGGCCGCTTTCTCGATCCCGCTGCGCAGATAACATCTCCTGGGCTCATTCAGAGTGTTATCAAAGATCTTGACCTTCTTTGCTCCCGCCTCAAAACAGAGTTTTACGATCTCCGCCACAATTTCGGGATTTGTCGTTGCACCCTGTTCAGGTACTCTGTCCCAGGAAATATTGGGTTTCAAGACAACAATATCGCCTTTTGTCACGAAACGGGACATCCCTCCCAGTGCCTGCACAGCTTCCCTGAGAAGGGCAACCGGTGTTCCGTCCCGGGAAACGGCCAGGTCTGGATAAATATTTTTAGACAGCACTCTGGCAGGTATCAAGGATGCTGCCGTGAAGCCGGCAGTCCCTTTCAGGAAATCTCTGCGATTCATCAGTAAACCTTTCCTCTTGTCCCCTGGTTGACCTGTTTTCTCTGCTCAGGAATCCAATTCCGTGGTCTTCTCTACCTTTTTATTTTCAGGAGGTTTTGCCTCCTCCGTCTCCACAAATTCCAGGACCTCTTTCTTTTGCCTGACGAGAATGTGGCTTCCGTCATGGAAACGTCCTTTGAGCAATTCTTCCGCTATGGGATCTTCAATGAACTTTCTGAGTGTGCGTTTGACCTGTCTTGCACCGTAAACCGGATCGTATCCCTTGTCCGTCAAAAATTCTTTTGCATTGTTCGACAGGGTAACCGAGATATTCCGGTTTTTAAGAGCTTCCAGCATATCGTCAATGGTGATGTCTATGATATCCTTGATATGTTCGCGCCTCAGCGGCCTGAAAACGATCAACTCATCGATGCGGTTCAGGAACTCAGGCGTGAAAAGACGCTTGGTCTCTTCGAGCATACGTGATTTCATATCTTCGTAATCAATTTCCGCTTCCTGTTTGCCGAAACCGAAACCGCCCTTTTGCACAGATCTCGTACCCAGATTGGATGTCATTATAAGTATCGTGTTCTTGAAATCCACCTTGCGTCCCAGTCCATCTGTCAGGTGCCCCTCGTCGAGAATCTGCAGAAGTATGTTAAAAATATCAGGATGGGCTTTTTCTATTTCATCAAGCAGCACTACCGAGTAAGGGTGCCTGCGGACTTTTTCCGTCAGCTGTCCGCCCTCCTCGTATCCCACATAGCCGGGAGGAGCTCCGGTCATCCTGGATACGGAAAACTTTTCCATGAATTCAGACATATCCACGCGGATCAGAGCGTTCTCATCTTCAAAAAGATACTTTGCAAGCACTCTGGCAAGATAGGTCTTGCCGACACCGGTTGGTCCCAGAAAGACGAATGAACCGATGGGACGTCTTGGATCCTTGAGACCGGCACGGGTCCTCCGTATGGCTTTGCTGAGAATATCGATGACCTCGTCCTGTCCGACCACTCTGGTCCTGAGGACATCGGCCATTTTGAGGAGTTTTTCGGATTCGGACTGAGCCACCTTCTGCACCGGAATATTGGTCATCATTGAAACGACCTGAGCAATATCATCCTCGGTCACTTCTGTGACTATATCGCTCATGGAATCCTCCCAGCGGTCCTTCGCTTCCTGCAGGTCCGCCAGTATGCGCTTTTCCCTGTCCCTCAGCACAGCCGCCTTCTCGAATGCCTGATTGCGGATGACATTTTCCTTTTCCGACCGGATCACCTTCAGCCTTTCTTCCAGCATGGTGATCTCCCTGGGTACGGAAATATTTGCCAGGTGCACCTTTGATCCTGCCTCATCCATCACATCTATGGCCTTGTCCGGCAGGAACTTGTCTGTGATGTACCTGTCGGAAAAGAAAACGCAGGCCTCTATGGCGTCTTTAGTGTATTTGACCCTGTGATGCTTTTCATAACGGTCCTTCAGGCCGTTCAGTATGGCCAGTGTATCCTCAACAGAAGGAGGATCGATCATCACTTTCTGGAAACGGCGCTCCAGTGCCCCGTCTTTTTCGATGTACTGCCTGTATTCATCCAGGGTTGTCGCTCCGATGCACTGCAGCTCTCCTCTGGCCAGGGCGGGTTTGAACATATTGGAGGCATCCAGCGATCCCGAAGCACCACCCGCGCCGACGATCGTGTGCAGCTCGTCAATGAAGAGAATGACATTCTGTGATTTGACAAGCTCGTTCATGATCGCCTTCATCCGCTCCTCGAATTGTCCCCTGTATTTTGTGCCTGCCACAATGGCCCCCAGATCCAGCGTAAACACGCGTTTGTTGTGCA
>CAYXFJ010000320.1:0-2879 GCA_964464265.1 uncultured bacterium | reverse complement strand
CCCTTTGACACCGTAATGTGCAGGGCAGTGGCGGATCTGGGTACCCTTGTTCTCTGGTGCAGTACGCTGGTAAGAAGGCCGGGAGGGCGGTTGATAGCCATTAAAGGCACACGGATCGATGCAGAGATAGACAGGATGAAAAAGCGCGGAGACCGGGCGGGAATCGAAAGATGGAGCCAGATGGATTACCTTCCATTTCCGTCATTTTTAAGGGGTGGTGCCGGAAAGCTCATTGTTGTAGAATGGGGTCCGTGAAACGGCGGGATGAGAGCGGGATCATTTTCATGTTAAATTGTCGGCAAGCCTGCTTCTGTATGATGGGGTCCGTAAATGAGCGGCATGTGGCCGGGATCATTAATTTTAAATTACTAATATATATTATCCATGAATAAAAATACTTTACAGTCTCAGATCTGCACGGTCATCAATAATAATTTAATAATAAATAATATATTAGAAAAAAGAATTATAAGGCTTAGGGGCCTTACCGGATCCTACAGAACGCTTTTCCTTTCCTGTTTATCTTTGCTTCTGGAAAGGCTCATTCTGGTGGTCCTGCCGTCACGTGAACATGCCGAGAACATGTCCGATGAGCTGACAGATCTTTTTGGGGAGGAAAAAGTGGCTTTCTTCCCGGAAGGAGAGGAAGACAGAGAGAGTCCTTTAATCGTAAATCCCCGCAGATCAGGAATGCAAATGCGCGTGATGAGGGGGCTCTGTCAAAAACAGTTCAGGGCAGTGATCACCACACCTGAAGGACTGGTCCAGAGACTTCCAGCACCTGAAAAAATCCGGCGGACCCTGATCGAAATCAGTACGGGAAAGAGCATCGATCTCTACGATCTCGTTGAAAGGATGGTTTCCGGCGGTTACACCAGAGAGCTTGTAGTGGAAAGGCCGGGTGAGATCAGCCTGCGTGGAGGCATTCTTGATATTTTTCCTCTTACAGGAGAAACGCCTGTCCGTATTGAGTTTTTTGGCAATGAAGTAGAATCCATGCGGCTGTTCAATGTGGAATCACAGAGATCCACGCAGGAAGCACAGAGCTTTTCCTTTGTTCCCGCTCCTGTCGTGCTTGGACATGATCAGGCCAATATTCTTTCCCATTGTCCTCCGGATACGCTGCTGTTTTTCGAAGATTATGAGCGGATCATCAAAAGAATAGGCGATGAAGTGAGAGAGTTGTACTATCCGGAGAATCCGGATGCATTGACTGCTCAGATTGCCGCTTTTCAGCGCATTCTCTTCGATACTCTGGGCCATTCCCCTGATAGTATCGATATGGGAGGAAGGGAACTGCCTGTTCTCGGAAGGAATGCGCTGGATGTCCGTGACCGGCTTTTCGATATCCAGAAGGAATCCGGGATAGTGATTGTAGCCGGTGGGCCTGAACAGCAGAGCCGCCTCACCGATCTGCTTGGACTCGACGAAAATCCGGTCCCGGGAATTCGCGTAGAACAGGGGTCCATCCATCAGGGATTTTTCATTGAACCGCTGTCCCTGACCGTACTGACCGAACATGATCTGTTCGGAGGCGGACGCAGGAAAAGCCGCCGCGAGCGCTTCAAAATGGGGACTCCCATAAGAGAACTCTCAGCCCTGAAAAAGGGAGATTTTATCGTACATATAGACCATGGCATCGGACAGTACGAAGGCCTTGAAAAAATAACCGTAAAAGATGTCGAAAAAGAATGCCTTTCTCTCCGGTACCAGGACGGCGATAAAATCTATGTCCCTGTGGAAAAAATGGAAAGGGTACAGAAGTATTCGGGAAGGGAAGGATATCAACCTGTTCTGAACAAGCTGGGCGGCACAGAATGGGAGAAGGTCAAATCCAGAACAAAAAAGGCGGTTAAACGGATCGCAAGGGATCTTTTAGCCCTGTACTCCGCACGTAAAACCCTTCCCGGTTTTTCTTTCTCTCCGGATACCACATGGCAGAAGGAGATGGAGGCATCCTTTCCCTTTGAGGAGACACAGGACCAGCTGACCACGATACAGGAAGTGCGGGAAGACATGGAAAAGCCTGTTCCCATGGACAGGCTTATATGCGGAGATGTGGGATTTGGAAAGACGGAGGTGGCTGTCAGAGCAGCTTTCAAAGCTGTCAGCGACGGAAAACAGGTCGTTGTTCTGGCTCCCACGACGATTCTGGCACAACAGCACTATCAGACATTCTGCGACAGGCTTTCCAGATTTCCGGTAAATATTGAGGTCCTGTCCCGTTTCAGGCCTCCGCTTGCCCAGAAACAGGTCCTGCAGAAGATGGAACGGGGGGAGGTTGATATAGTCATAGGCACTCACAGGCTGTTCTCGAAGGATGTACGCTTGAAGGATCTGGGGCTGCTCGTCATTGATGAGGAACAGCGGTTCGGTGTACGTCAGAAAGAGAAACTGAAGGCCATGAAAAAAACGGTGGACGTTCTGACTCTCTCGGCTACCCCCATCCCCCGCACGCTTTATCTCTCCATGATGGGGATACGGGATATGTCCATTATCAATACACCGCCGAAGGACAGGCTGCCCATTATCACAGAGGTTGTCCCCTTCGAAGAAGAAATCATTGCCGAGTCTATGGAGAGGGAGCTGGAAAGAGGGGGACAGATCTTTTTCGTTCACAACAGGGTCAGATCCATAGAAGCGGTTGCCCGTATGATTAAAAAAATCGTACCGGGTGTGCGCCTTGCTATCGGCCATGGGCAGATGCCTGCAGAGGAACTTGAAAATGTCATTATGGATTTCATTGAGCGTAAGTTCGATTGCCTGGTGTCGACCCTGATCATTGGATCGGGGGTGGACATGCCTAACGTGAATACACTGATAGTACACAGGGCTGACCGCCTTGGTCTGGCACAGCTGTATCAACTCAGGGGAAGGGT
>CAYXFJ010000319.1:1794-2885 GCA_964464265.1 uncultured bacterium | reverse complement strand
GCCTCGGTCGGTATCGAAAGAAAGAACGCGATGTCCGCAGGTGGAATGACCCTCAGGATATGGCCGAATCCTGTGACGGATGGGATTCACATTCAAATGAGCGAATCCGTTTCCAATGAGATTGACTTCGTTTTATACAATCTTCTCGGACAGCAGGTTTATAGGGCCCATGCCATGCCGGACGGCAATAAAATGGAGGTTCATCTGCCCCGCCTCCATTTACCCAATGGGATGTATATCCTGAAATTAAATGCCGGTTCCGGGCAGATTGTAAAAAAAGTCATATTGGCGAGATAATATGAATATGCACTTTGTAAGCGTGTCTCAATTTCCGATACAAATGAATATCATACAACCGTTCGTAGTACCGCCTTCAGGCGGGCTCTTCAAATAACCGGCTGAAGCCGGGACTACATACGAAGCCGGACTACGAACATAAAAAGGTTAAATCATGTACACTTGGCATAAACTCTCCGCCGGAGAAAGAGAACAATTGGTCAATACGCGCAGGGAACGTGGTTATCCCTGGCACTCTCCGCCGCATTTAAATTCCAATTCTCAATTCTATCACCTATCTGCCGCCTGCTACCGGCATCAATCCTTTATCGGATTCTCATTACAGCGAATGCAAGCATTTTCTCACTCCCTTTTGGATTTCTTGCGTCAGGATGACATGAAATTGTTCGCCTGGTGCCTACTGCCCAACCATTATCATCTTTTAATCCAATGTGAAAAGTTGCTTGAACTCTCCAAAAGCATCGGTCAATTACATGGACGGACCTCTTTTCTATGGAATGGCGAAGAAAATCAGCGCGGCATGCAGGTCTGGCACCGATGCAGTGATCGCGCTATCCGCGGTGAAAATCATTTTTGTGCGACAATGAATTATATCCATCACAATCCGATTAAACATGGGTATGTCAAGAAATGGCAGGATTGGCCATTCTCTAGCGCACAAGAGTTCATCGAAAGACAAGGAATGGAACGCGTAAAATATTTGTGGGAGAGATATCCGATTTATGATTATGGCAAGGGGTGGGATGAATAAAAAAAACCGGCTGAAGCCGGGACTACATACGTGTTCGAATAAA
>CAYXFJ010000319.1:0-1768 GCA_964464265.1 uncultured bacterium | reverse complement strand
ACACCGGCTGAAGCCGGGACTACGGGCGTCAGGTCCTGCACATCTCTCCCCGGCGTCCCCAAATCCGTCCCTCCTCCCCATCCGCATCCTCTTCCTCATCCGGATCTTCGTCTTCCGATCCATCCTCATCTTCTTCATCCTCATCCATCTCCCCTTCCTCCTCCATGGATTCGTAATATTCTTCATATAAATCCCCATAGACCGATTCAGGATTGCATCCCTTGACTGTTCCTATAATTATCCAGAATGTGATCAGAAGAACGATAGCGCCAAGTTCCAGCCGGATGGAATCATCCCTGTAACTCCGTTCCGAGCCGATGTAGCACTCAAAAAGCCTCAGCCGCCTGGTTCCGCGCTTCATCCAGAACCATTCCCAAAGTAACCTCAGCATGACCATTACTCCCTTCCGCAAGCCGGCACCGAGGCGTCGCGGCATCCGCTTATAGAAAATCCGACAGCTTCATCCTCGGCAGATCCGCACGGTTCAATTCCTTCTGGAGGGCCTCGAGCCTCCTGAGGAGCTTTGTCCGGCGGACAAGGTCGATGTCCGGGCTCGTCTTGAAAAGCTGCCTGAGCTCGTTCACCCGGTCCTGTGCCTTCCAGTGATCGTCGACCGAAAAACCCGGGAAGAACAGGCTCTCCACAGGCTGTTCGGCAGCCGGCTTGTCGCCTTCTTTGCCGGACAGGAACATGTTCTTCTCAATGGAAATTTTCAAACCGTGAAAAAACTCCGTGATCCGGTTGATGTTCGCCAGGCTGTTGGGCGTCAGGCCCGGGTACTCCAGCCTCAGGTCGAAACGCTCCGCGAAACGGACGAACCGGTCGAGAATCTCCAGATAAGTCTCGTAATGTTCGAGCCGCTGCCGGTTCGTCTGCGTGGAATCGAAATCCTCCACACGCCTGCAGACAGTATGGACGGCCTTGACGGGCTCCCGGGGCAGCTTGGAGAACAGGGAATCAGCCTCCATGGGAAATCTCCTCGAAAATATGTTCGATGATCGCCTCTGCGGCCTTGTCCAGCTTTCCGGATGCCTGGCTCAGCCCCTGATCCCGGACGAGGGCTGCGGCGATCCCGTCGAGCCTGTAGAAATTCCCGAAAATGATCTTGTATAACGGCGTCCGGAGTTTACGGCTGCCCCATTCGATTTCCGTCTGCAGAAACTGGCTGAAGGCGCGCGAAAGCTGCACATAAAGGTTGAGCGCCTTCTTGGGCAGATCGTTCAATTCGTCGCCGTCGAGATTCCTGATCATTTTCAGGAAAGTATGGATAGCGGGCTGCGGATAAACCGTCCGGAAAAAATCGATGATGGGTTCGAAGACGGACCAGCGCAGCTCGGACAGATCGCCGCTCAGACAGAGGTAGAGCAGTTCAATGGCCTGATGGAAATGCGGCATACCGAGGTGCCTGGCAGTCAGGATGCCGGGCCTCTGGTCGTCATGCCAGGCGGCCTGGAAAACATGCCGGCCGATTTCATGGATGAAATCGTCCACCTCGTAGGAAGTCGCCGGACGATTCCTGCTCAAAAGCTCCTCCACGCCTTTCCTGAAATGGGAGAGCCTCAGGAAATACTCCTCATGCCCGTCGCACATGAGCCGTGCAAACCTCTCGTCATTGAGGGTATAGCCCGGGCTCATGTACAGGTCCTCGACAACCAGGCTGTGTTCCGCCCAGTAATCCTGGTGCACGCGGCACAGGTAATAAACCGGCATGTTGTAAATGGTAAGACGTATGTCCAGATGAAGCCTGTAATTCCCGACTTCCTCAAGA
>CAYXFJ010000318.1:2658-2906 GCA_964464265.1 uncultured bacterium | reverse complement strand
GACAGAGCATCTGACTTCGGATCAGAGGGTTGGGGGTTCAAATCCCTCCGGGCGTACGCTCTAGGTAATGGTAGTGCTTTTCTTTGCGGCGCGTTCGTCTAGTGGTCTAGGACGCCGGCCTCTCACGTCGGTAACACGGGTCCGACTCCCGTACGCGCTACCCGATAAAATGGATTTTGATCTTTACAGGTTCGGTTATAGTTCCGGTCCATAGAATAAAATCCATGCGTTCATCATTGGAAGCGTCG
>CAYXFJ010000318.1:0-2507 GCA_964464265.1 uncultured bacterium | reverse complement strand
AAGCTCTTTCTCAAGAGGAAGTACCTGTCGGGGCGGTCGTGGTCTATCAAAGCCGGATTATAGGACGGGGATACAATCAGACCGAAACCCTCCAGGATCCTACGGCTCATGCCGAAATGATCGCCATTTCCGCTGCGGCAAATGCCCTTCACTCCTGGCGGCTGGAAAATTGTTCCCTTTTTGTGACATTAGAACCCTGTGCAATGTGTGGTGGAGCCATTGTGCTGTCACGGATTAAAAGGCTTGTGTTCAGTACCTGTGATCCCAAAGCCGGAGCCTGCGGATCTTTGAGGAATATTGTGGAAGATCAGCGGCTCAACCATCAGGTTGAAGTGACTTCCGGATGTATGGAAGAAGAATCCAGGGAACTGTTAAAATTGTTTTTCCAGAATTTAAGAACCAGGGAACGGAAAGAGTGATACGGTTCGTTCCAGGTGTCAGACAACGTGTTTTTCAGAAGGTACCGGAGAGGTGCGAGAGCGGTCGAATCGGGCGGTCTCGAAAACCGTTGTCCCGTTTACCGGGACCGTGGGTTCGAATCCCACCCTCTCCGCATTGAGTAACAATGCCGGTTGTGTTCCGGATGAAGGAGCAGGACTCCACAGGGAAACGCTCGAGGGAAAAAGAAGAAGAGGAGAGGTGTCCGAGTGGCTGAAGGAGCACGCTTGGAAAGCGTGTGTAGTGAATGCTACCGCGGGTTCGAATCCCGCCCTCTCCGCAGATTCGCATTTTCTGGATGAAAAGCAAAACGGGGCAGTAGCTCAGTTGGGAGAGCGGTACGTTCGCAACGTACAGGCCGGCTCTGCTCCACTTGTGAGGCTGTGCTAGATGGGGAACTAGCGGTGCCCTGTAACCTGCAATCCGCTATAGCAGGGTCGAATTCCCACTCAGAGGTCTTTTCCTCCCCCGGATCGTTCCGGGCAAGCGGCGATGATAGTTCGAGTCCTGCGCAATGAGTGGTTGCCTAACCCCGTCAGGACCGGGAGGTAGCAGCGGTAAGCAATTTCCTCATGTGCCGCAGGTTAGCTTGGCTGGAGTTGGCTGCCAGGAGTGAGCCGGGGATCTGGAGGATCGAAAGTGGGTGCACAGCCTTTTTTTATAAAGCGGGTGAATGCTGATGTCCTATCTTGTCATGGCTAGAAAATGGCGGCCGCAGTCCTGGACGGATCTGGTATCCCAGGATCATGTGGCAGCTACTCTGAAGAATGCTATTCTTTATAACCGCCTTGCCCATGCTTACCTGTTCACCGGACCCAGGGGAGTTGGAAAAACGAGCGCCGCACGCATTCTGGCCAAAGCCCTGAACTGTGAACAGGGAAAGAAGCCCGATCCCTGCAACGCCTGCACGAGTTGCAGCGAAATCACCGAGAGCAGAAGCATCGATGTGCTTGAGATCGATGGTGCCTCGACAAGGGGCATAGATGATGTGCGGAATCTCCGTGATAATATTCAATACACACCGGCAAGAGGCCAGTACAAAGTCTATATCATCGATGAAGTCCATATGCTGACCACACAGGCCTTCAACGCCCTTCTCAAGACACTGGAAGAACCTCCGTCTCATGTGGTGTTCGTTTTTGCAACCACAGAGCCTCACAGGGTACCTGCCACGATCGTATCCCGGTGCCAGCGTTTCGATTTCAGGAGAATCGGCGTGCATGACATGGTGGAGCATTTGAAACATATCATTCTTGACGAGAAGATCGAGATCGATGAAGAGGCTCTGCTCCTGATAGCCAGGAAAGCGGATGGCAGCATGCGCGACAGCCTGTCCATTCTGGACCAGCTTGTTTCTTTTTCAAAGGGCAGAATAGGGGTGAAAGATGTTGTAAGCGGGCTGGGGCTGATCGAGCAGGAGATCTTTTTCGAGCTGACTGACGCCCTCATCGCACAAGATCTGGATGCCGGGCTGACGCTCATTGATAAGGTGATATCCGGAGGTTACGATTGCGAGGAGTTCCTCTTCGGATTGATGGACCATTTCCGTAATATCCTCGTGGTACGGGCGCTGAAGTCAACCGACATGGTTGAAGTATCACAGCAGCATAAAGAGAGGTATAAGAAAACTTCAGAACAATTTGAGGAAGAGGATATCATCCGGCTGATACAGGTTGTATCCCGTACCCGGTATTCCCTGAAGAACAGCCTGAACCCCCGCCTTCCGCTGGAATTGGCCATGATCAAGATGATCAAGCTCGATAAAACAGTGAAGATCGATGACCTGCTTGCACAGCTGAGCATGTTGCATGCGGAAGGAGATCAGGCCTTATCCAAGAGGATGGGTAGCGACCCTCAAAAGCACAGCGATACAGGAGCTTCCGGATCAAAGAAGATCGCTGAGAATCCGGTGCATGAAAAGCACAGGGACCCGGGAACGACCGGATCAAAGAAAAGCACTGAGAGCCCGGCGCATGAAAAGCACCGGGAAACAGGACCCGATAAACCGGGTAATCCGTATCAAAATCCGGGTCATAATCCTCATGATGACGCGGCCGTCCCTGAATCGA
>CAYXFJ010000317.1:0-2943 GCA_964464265.1 uncultured bacterium | reverse complement strand
TTGGAACCTTTTTGCGGGGATCCGTGCTCTTCCTTTCACTGCGGAAACGGCTCAGGCGTTCCTCCCTGGCCTTCTGCCTTTCCTCTTCGGAAAGAGTTCCCAGGGAATCCAGTTTCATGCTGACCAGATCATAGCGGTACCTGATATTCCTGTTGAAAAATTCCAGGGATTTGCCATCCTCGCTCCATTTCACGCCCGAAATCACACCTCTTTTGGCCGCTTCATCCTCCGGCCTGCGGCCGGTCTGGCCTGTTGCCGGAAGAAACATGAAAAGGAATATCAGGATCAGAATCCGCGTACTGAATAAACGTTTGTCCTTCATTTTTTATCCTTTCTCATTGACAGGTGCCGCACCGGTAAAAGCCGGATTGTACATGATCCGTTCTTATTGCATTTCCATGGGAGGCTGGAAAGCCGGCCTTCCGCCGGTCAGCCTGTCCAGGTTCCCGCTGCCGCGGCGTGCGGTGCCTGCTCCTCCTATGGCATAGATTTCTTCCTTTTTCCATCCCTCCCGGATCAGTTTAAAGTAGAGAGAACGCTTTGCCTCTTCCAGACCGTTACTGGCCGTCACATTGAGAAGCAGATTATCCGTATCTCCGAATTTCTCTTTCAGCATGACCAGCGTTCTTATCGTATTTTCAACGGATGCGGAGTCAAAATCAACGCAAACCAGCGCTTTCAGACTGTTGATTTTTATGATCATGGAATCACAGAGATCCGTGAAACCGGAAACCAGAAACGGCTGTTTCGCTTTTTCAAGAACGTCGAGCAGAGTGGATTTTTCAGGATGTATCAGATGGAGGACGATGCGTTTTTCTTCCATGGCAGCCAGAGCGTCAGCGCCCCTGTCGGTCACTTTCTGATCGAACCAGACACCGTCATCGCTCTCAAAATCGATCCTGCCGAAATCCAGGGCTTCTTTGGCCACTTTCATGAAATCGGTATTATAATCGAACGCCGCACCACCCCGGACACCTGTGGCCAGATTCGTTCTCATGAAGCGGCGCATCATCGGGGGCTCTTCTGCCTGCCGTGGCTGTTTCAGTGCGCCTATCCTGTCGGTGATCTGCTGCGTGAGTTCAGGGGACGTTTTTCCTTCAAGTACGGACCAGCTTCTCTCCATCCCGAGGTCCGGGTTGATCACGGTTATGTTCCAGCGCATGGCGCTGTATATGTCCTGGCGGTCTGCAATGAGTAGCTGGGTGGAATTCTCATTCGCCAGGTTGACAGTTCCCTGCAGGACAAACTTCACCGTTTTTCTCATGATTTCACTATCGAGCTTCTGCACATCGTCCCCGGTATCATGGTAATCCGGATGCCCGTCTTCTCCTCCTGTCATCAGGGCGAGGGCTTCGATACCGAGATCGATGAATGCCGAATGATCGCTGCCGCCGGGTCCTCCCTGGCGGGGCTTTACAGCAGCCAGAACATCAGCATCCTGGTCTTTTTGGATCACTTCCCAGATTGAGGGAAAGTTCAGAGCACCTGGCGCGTCAATCTCATTGCCAATGGCGACCATGTCCATGTTGAAATAGGCAACGGTCCGGTCCATGGACGCTCCATCCGTGGGATGCTCGACCCAGTAACGGGATCCGAGAAGACCCAGCTCTTCGCCTGTCCAGAGACAGAAGATCACGGTGCGCCGGGGACGGATGCTGTTTTCTTTCATGAGCCGCGCTACTTCCATGACCGCCGCGCTTCCGGATGCATTGTCTTCTGCTCCGTTGTAGATCTGTCCGTTGGTCACGCCCACATGGTCGAGATGGGCTCCCATGACCACATACTGATCTTTCAGAAGAGGATCGGAGCCGGTGATCTTCGCGATCATGTTCGTGCAGTCGCCGTCGTTAAATTTTTCTCCTCTTAAAATCGTCTTCTCGAAACCGGTGATTTCCACTTTGAGTTTCGTATCGAACGAGCGGGCCTTTTTCCCCTTGATATCGCCCTGGAGTTGGTTCATCCACGTCGTAAAACCTCTTTCGGACATCTGAGGATCCGTCCAGAGAAGCCAGTGAAGCACTCTTTCACTCACCTCCGTGACAATAAAAAAATCACGCTGGAATAGGGATGCCTCGATCGCGGGTCTCATTGGCCTCCTGAAAGGAGCGTCATCTTCGGCAGCCGGATTGTAGAAAAGGATGCCCGCTGCCCCTTTCTGGTAAGCAGCGGCGATTTTAGTGCTGTCCATCGATTCCTTGATCCATTTTTCGGATGGGGTTCCCTCGGGCTCAATGCGTCTTGGCCCGAGCATGAAAGAGCGCGGGGGATTGAAATCATTGGGATTTCCTTTCAGCACGAGGACAAACTTGCCCCGCACATCGAGGCCGGCGTATTCATCGAGTCCCTTTTCCGGAGATGAAATGCCGTAGCCTGCAAAAACAGCCGTTCCTTTGATCTTTTTGCCGGATACGGAACGTGTGTCGAGGCTGAAATCGCCAAATCTGGCGAAAAATTCGCGGCCGCCGATCACCAGCCTCGGTGTTCCATAGGTCACTGCATAAGCGCGCTGGATGGGGACTGCCTGCAAAAAGGTTCCGTTCTCGCCGGCAGGCTCCAGTCCCCATGCAGTATACTGACCGGTGATCCAGTTCAGAACCGCATCATATTCCGGTGTATTGGGTTTGCGGCCCAGATAAGCGTCGGACGCCAGTACAGCAATGGTATTGTACACACGCTGTCCGTTCACAGGGACATCCACTTTCTGCGCGAAAGCGGGAAGCGCCTGAATGAGCGACAGGAGAAGGAAGGACAGAATCAAAATGGATAATTTTCTCATGACATGCTCCTTATGTAAAGGGATTAATGCAATGTGAAGATAAAGATACGCAAGAGGAAACTTACTTTCAAGTGAATATAGCACCGGCAGGAAAAAAAAAAGAATTGTGAATGAATATGGATGCCATTCGGAATACGTTTTTTTCGATAAAATCCGCTTGCATATTA
>CAYXFJ010000316.1:2216-2993 GCA_964464265.1 uncultured bacterium | reverse complement strand
GCAGATCTTCTTTGGCAAGCCTGGCCATGATCTCACCGACCTGCCTGTCCATCAACTGTATGGATTCCAGATAATCCGCCCAGTCCCTTCTCAGAATAGAATGGTCGGGATAGTAAGGCGGCAGCTGAACGAGGGCGGGATCTATGGGATTCTCTTTGTCCCTTTTGAATGTACGATGCGTGGCATTAAGGGAAATCTGGGCGAAAAAAGGCTGACCGGGCTGGCGTGTGTTCCAGTCCTCTCCCTCGAATACGGGTGTCCGGCAGAAAAAGTTGAAATCGGTTTTTGCACTGTATCCGCAGCCCAATGCCGTATAGTAGCCTGCTTCCCGCAGATAATGCGTGATCGGATAAATCCCGGAAGGAAGCTCGTAATGGTCATCCCTGTGGCTTCTGTGATTGTGCGCATTGATACTCGTCTGATACATGCCTGTGATCATGGCGGACCGGCTGGGCGAGCAAACGGGTGCTGTACAGAAAGCACTGGAATAGTGTATGCCTTCCGATGCCAGACGGTCGAGATTGGGGGTTTTTACGAGAGGGTAGCCATAGCACGCCAGTTCCGGTCCGATGTCCTCAGCCATGATCCAGACGATATTCGGCCGGCTCCTCTTTCTTTCAGAGCATGAGAAAAGGGCAGAAAATACCGGATAAGAGCCTGCTATTGTGATTCCCTGTATGAACGATCGTCGGTTCACGAGTCTTCTCCTCTATCGATAATTATTCAAGTATCCTGTACTCCCCGGACTCCGGAATAGCTTTTTTGATCAGGGCAATA
>CAYXFJ010000316.1:0-2141 GCA_964464265.1 uncultured bacterium | reverse complement strand
CCTGTGCAAACCTGTGTTCCAGTTCTGCCACAGCCGGGTGGAGCATCCGTCGACTTTGACGGCTATTTTTGTACGGCATCCCCGGTCGTATTCCAGACCCACGGGGGCATCCACGATCTCACCTGTAAAATAGGGCAGCTGATCCACACCGATCAGCAAAGCCTGTGTCACTTTCTCCCCGATCCTCATCTGTACCTGGGGTACGACACCCTCCCGCCGCTCCATCACATCCCGCAGCTTATAGGGGGCTTCAGGTCCTGAAGGTCCGTCCATGCGCGTGGTGCCAAGGCAGTGTGCGAGAATGATGACGTTTTTGGATTCATCCATCGTGGGATCGCTGATAAAGCCCGGTCTTCCCGACAGTCCCTGAAACAGGATATGGGTCATGGCGCACCTCAGGTCCGATTCGCAAATGCCTCCAAGACCGATATTGTTCAGGCGCGTGAAACCGACACAGGGATAGGCCGGCAGTTTGATGGTTTTATCCCACATACTCCCGTAGCAGTCTATGGTCAGAACCGTTGCCTGTTCCTCGTCCATGATCTTTTCCATGGCCAGTGCCAGCCTGCACGATTTAAAGATGTTCTCACGTGTGGGTTCCACCACCTTCTCAGCCCCTTCAATCCACAGCAGGGTTTCCCGCTCTGCATCCTTCTCTCTGACAGACCGGTAGGCATCTTCCATACGTTCGAGTTCGATCTTCTGTATCTCTGTCCCGAATTTCGCTTTCACAGATGCGGCATACTCGCTGAAATCCCGGGTTGTCAGATTGAGGATTTTTGCCTCACGCAGGTGATGAATGGCCCTGAACGGGCGCACAGCCCTGGCAAGCTGGGTATAATCACTGGTCAGAAAACATTCCATCTTCGCTCCGGCCGGCTGATTCCTGATGTTCCCGAAACTGACCCACTCATGTCCCGAATAGGGAGCGGCAAAAACGGAAACTGGCTTCCCGGTCCTGAGGATTTCCTGGAGAACGGATCCGATGCCTATATTGAAATGGATGGCCAGAATACCGTCCGCTTTCAGAAGCCGCGGTTTCAGCGCTATGACCTCTTCAGGAGAGGTCACCCGCTCGTTGACCACGAATTCCACATCGTAGAGTTCGCTTTTCAATCCTTCGAATTTCTTTTGATAGAATGCGATCTCCTCGTCGAAATTCAGTCCGGGCTTTGGCCAGAGGCCGTGGGATGATCCCATATAGAGTACCGCCACAGGCACTTTGCTCTTCCTCGAGCCGGGGCTCACCATGCCGCTTTTATTCTCCTCTCCGGTACGGGCGATGAGTCCTGGCACACCTGCACACAGGGCACTGCCAGCTGTGATCTTTAAAAATTCCCTTCTTTCCAACGGGTCATTCATAAAAACCTCCACAAAAAAAATATCCAGAAATGATGAATGATTCTCGAGGGGAAAAAACTACTCAATCTACTCTGGGAACGTCCGGCAAAATATCGTCCCTTTCGAAAAAATGGATGTAAAAAGTTTGTTCATTACAGAATAGACAAAATGGAAGGACATGTTTTCAAACGCCCAGTATCTCTTTGACCCGCGCAAGAAATTGTTCATGATCGTAAGGCTTCTTGAAAATCTCGACTACTCTGTACTTATTCGCCAGTCTCCGGATTTCCTCATTGACATCCAGACCGGTTAAAATGATGACAGGTAGCGTTATTTTAGAAGGGATTTTCCGGATGCGCTCAAGCATCAAAAATCCGCCTCCTGCAGGCATGCTGAGATCCAGGATGACCAGATGAAACTGCTTCTGGAAACAGGCCTGAGTCCCGGAATATGCGTCACCTGCAATAGTGACCTCATAGCCGGCTGAGTTCAAGCGCTTGGCTACCAGCTGGGCAAAATCCAGCTCATCTTCTACAAGAAGAATATTTCTTGGAGAATCCATGCAGTGGTCCCCTGTTACTCACCGGAAACCTGTGCTCCTGTCAGCCTTTTTCTTTCTCAAGCAAGAACTCATGAACAGTTGTGATGTCAGACATTACGGAATGAGACAGGCAAGTAATGCAATGAATATTTTAATTATATTACATCTGTAAATGAATAAAATCAAGCTCTTTTTTCTCAGCGGGATACCGGGGGTGAGGAACAGGAGAACCGGGCGTGAGGAACGGGCGAGCCAGGTG
>CAYXFJ010000315.1:0-3006 GCA_964464265.1 uncultured bacterium | reverse complement strand
AATCTCGAAGCGATACGTGCTCTCCGGAATACGGATCCTCTGTGCGTGGAGCTGGCCGAACAGGTGAGAGATCGTGCCAATGAGGCTGTCCGGTCGTACTGGTGGAGCCATTTTCCCTCGAGCGACCGGATATCTCCGGAGGTAACCGGGCACGCTTATCATGACATATCCGAGGATCTGATCTGGGTGGCTTTTGCTTATATTCTTTTTCAGGACGAAAAATATCTGGGATTCAAAGAACGGTTCCTGACGATTGCCTCATGGCCGATCGGGGGATGGTCCTCGCCGGAAGGCGCCACATGCACCGATGTGCATGAGTTTAAAGGCGGACGGCTCGAACGGAGCGCGATGGGAGCCAAAGAAGAAGCGACGAAAACGACCGAGTTCCTGGCGGTCTTTTTCGACTGGTTCTATCATGACCTGAACAGCGCGGAAAGAGAAAAGATCATCGGCTCCATCGAATGGCGGATCAACTATTCCTATAACAGCTTTTTCTGGAAGCGCGAAAACGGAAAATATATGAGCCCGAACACTCTGGCCATGATCGCACGGAGCCACGATCATGAAGGCTTCTATGACAACATGCCGGCCGTATTTGCCATTTACGAACACAGCGGGATCGCACGTGAAATCTTCAAAATGGGAATCAATTATTTCATGGGCATTACGAATGGGTTCGGACCGGAACAGGCCTGGAATGAAGGGACAGGATACGGCAACTCCAAGATGAAATGGCTTCTCAATACAACGATCATTTACGATATCGCCTTCAAAGGCTGTAATTTCACGAAAAATCCTTATTACCGTACCATCGGCGACTTCTTCATTCATCTGGCTCCGGTGGGACTCCAGCACTCATCCTTTGGCAACGGAGCCCTTGGAATCCGGCGTATTCATGACAACCGGATGCTCAACTTCCGCAGACTGGCTTACCTGACCGGAGACGCCAAATATCTGCAGAACCGTGAGGAATCCCTGAAAATGTTCCAGGGTGATGCCTTCAGACCCTGGACTGAGTATGTGCTCCCTTATTATTATGAGAAGCCGAAAAACGATCCGGCGACCATCACCCCGAGATACAGGCTGGTCAAACTGGATGGTTGGGTCATGGCCAGCTCGCTCCATCCCAGCTCATTCGATAATTATCAGAATTCGGTAGGCATTCTGTTTCACTGCCGGCCCAGAGGCGGCTACAGCCATTCTTTTTTCAATGAAAATGCGTTTGACATCCATGCATTCGGTCAGGTGCTCACACACGGCGGCAATTCAACGGATAACACCGATCTGCTGGCCGACCAGACGATGAGCCATAACAGCATTCTGGTGGACGGAGAGGGGCAGTACCAGCACAATTACTTTCCGATGACTCTCAAAGCTGACGGCACGATCGGCCGTCTCTCACAGACGCGTGCAGGATATATCCCGGCTTTTCATGCATCAGACGAATATATATACTGGATCGGAGATGCCACTAACGCCTATTTCGAAAAAGCGCCTTATCTGGAAAAGTTCCGGAGGCATATCCTGTTCGTCAGGAATAAGTATTTTATCATCTTTGATGAATTGAGGATTGACCGTTCCCATGAACCCGGTACATTCCAGTGGTTATACCATGTCCTGCCTGACGTTACAATCAACTTCGACCCTGAAAATTTCGAATTCGGGTACGAGATCGGGGAATCCTGCATAAAAGTCAGGCATATCGCCGGAACCAGTGATCTGGCATTTGAAGACCGCAGGAGACTGGATGGGATGGTCAATCCGCTTACCGGCGAGGATTTTACGAAGTATGCCAATCCGGATCGAATGTTCGAGCATAATATCTGGATCAGCAGCAAGAAGCCTTCACATGAATTTTACTTCATGGCCGTGCTCGCTCCGTATAGAAAAGGGGATACGGAACCTCGTATTCAGAGACTCGATGACTGGACCGCATCGGTGGAATATGGAAGCGACCGGGAAATCATCACGTTTGACGTACATTCGAAGCATAAGCCGGATATTACAGTTGATTTTCGTTCGCTCAAGTAAATGATTCACCGGAAATTCAGGACATTGATCTCTTTGCTCCGGACCTCATAATCGACCTGAAGCCGGATCTGATAATTTCCATTGGCTACCTGATAGCCGGTATTATCCCGGTAATCCCAGTATACCACATGAAGGCCGGCAGCCTTTGGTCCGTGGTCGATTATTGTCAGACGTCTGCCGGAAAGATCGTAGACTTCCAGCAGGATATATTCGGATTGGGAAAGGGCATATACGATTCTTTCCTCGGATACGTCGAATGCAGTGATGAGCTTACCCTGGCCGGTTTCAGAATCATCTCCCCGTGTCTGTCTTACACACTGAATCACGGCGGCCGCGAATATGGCAATACCGAAGATAAGATAAAAAATGCCGTGCCTCATACCCCTCCCTTCAAATCACCTTTTTAAACATTACTTCATCAACTGAATCTTTAGAAGGGCAAACGTAGAAATTATATAGCGAAAATTCAAAGTAAAGTCAAGGAAATAAATCAATTTCTGTCCGGATGATAAATACCGCTGACATATAACGGACCAAAGCGATAACGTTTAGTAATTCGATCCTCATATACCCATGGGGTATTTGTTCGTCAATTCATACATTATCCATTCATTCAGGTATAATAGTCATCCAAAATTATTAGGTTGCTTTTTAAAAAATCATTTATTACAATAGGACACAATTGATCTATCCTTAATCCTTAATTGAACAAACATCAAGAGCATCTATCCGGTTTAACAGATTGTCTTCAATTATACACCTTGATTTGTCGTGTGGAGATAATCCCCATAAATTTAACAATCTTCATTCCTTTGATTAACCTACCCTGTTGACGATTTCAGAGGAGATGAATATGCGCAGATCAAAAATATTATTCACTGCATTTATTCTTCTGTTCACCTGTTCCATTCTCATCCCCTGTGCGCTGACCGCTCAGACGCGCGGCAAAATACAGGGTAAAATTACGGATCAGAC
>CAYXFJ010000314.1:0-3016 GCA_964464265.1 uncultured bacterium | reverse complement strand
TTCCGGATGATTTGAATGAGCCGTATTTCGCCGTGATATTATGAAAAACATTACCCGTAAACGCGTTGGTCTCAAGAGCATAATTCTCTTCTATTTTCCCCGCGTCCCTTTCATTGCCGTCCTGAGGTGTTTTAGCAGGTTCGGTATGCCAGAACACCCAGTCGCTGATACTGTCCCAGATGTTTCCCATGAACTTGTTACGGCCCGCCTGTGGGTCCTGACGCCTGGTTCCTTTCACGAAATTGTAGGCTGTATTATTGAAGAACATATTCTGATAGCTTATTATCTCCTGGAACATGGTTGTGGCGCCATGCGGGCTCCTTATGTCATTGCTCAGTCCCCAGCCAATGTTGTTGAAATAGTAGTTCTTAAAGGCCCCGTCAAGATAATACGCCATTCCGAACCGTGCGCCACCGGGCGTTTTTGTCGACTGATCTGACATCCAGTGATCGTGCCGGTACCCTCCCGGATTACCGGAGACATTGTTGAAAACATACGCGCTGCCTCCTTGCCATGTCTCAATATTCCCGCAGTCATCACCGGTCCGTATCGAGTCGGTCACCTTGTTCTGGTAGATGAGAATACGGGTAAGCGGACAGTCCCTGACATTGCTGCTTATCTTGGCGCCGCGGACATTTATTCCGGCGTGCCATGAGCGTTCCACGACGTTCCCAGCGACTTCCAGGGTCTCTGCGTTGTCAACGTTGATGGCATCCGATGCCCCCACCCGAGGGGAACGCAATCCGGTTTCGTAGAGGTAATTTCTCATGATCTTCACATCGAACAAATGGCCCGCCCGGTCCGGAAGGGTATCTCCCCACAGCAGCCCTTCTTCAATGCTTATACCGTTGTGATCGCTCTGGCGGAATTCACAATCACGCACAATAATATTGTCAATACGGTCGCCCGGGTTGACTGCTTTGAACAGCACACCATTGTTGATATGTTCGAATCTGCAGTTCGCAACCGTTATATCGTCAGCAGGCCCCCAGACCCTGATACTGGCCGGATAGATGTGTTTCTTGAGCCTGAATTTCTGTGAATATAACCACGGGATCTCGGTCAGGTCCCAGGACACATTCGTGAACCTGAATGTCAGACCGCTTACAACAACATGGCTCTGTCCCGTAAGATCAATAAGAGTGGCCTCTTTTCCCGCTTCGATTACCGCCGTGTTCGGGTTCTGTTCGTTAGGTAGGATAATATGAAGCCTTCCACCCTTTCCCTTCTTTTCGAACCAGTATTCGCCTTCAGGATCGTCAAGGTACTGCGGCTTGTCTTCAAGGTAATACCTGTGGCCCCTGTTTATAATGCGCGATGTAGCAGTGCCCAGGCACCCTTCGAAACCGAGCGTCCTTTTTTCGGCGTCAAATCCTTCCACATACGATGGATACGGCGTGCCGTCAACCCAGCCGAATTCCGCCCATATAATCGCGCCTAAGTAGAGTTCTTTCGGCCCTGTGATATGCTTCGTGTCCTTGCCCATGGCCAGATTTTTTTCGCTCCCATCGGCCTTCATGGTCAGATTAAAATAGGGATGTCCCGGATTGTCCCAGCACCACCACTCGCTTTTCACATCCTCCGGGTCAGATACTTTCCAGTTCGGCATCCGCGCGAGAGGGATGCGTTTTATTTTATCATTTTTTGAAGCGGACCGTCCTGATGGTTCCACAAGATATACGGTACGCGGTGCGAAATCGAGATCGATGTGCCAGACTTTTTCAGCCTCAGGAATATCCTTATTCTCAGCCCCTTTTTTCCATTCGCCTGTAATCCTGTATCCGCCGGAGATCACAGCTTGCCCTGTGCCCCAGGCCGGATCGCTTGTCAGGCGGATCGGATTGCCCTTCCTGCCCGATTCGAGCGCATTCATTGTACCTCTGTAGTACACTCCCCGCTTAAACACGTACGTGTGAATCCCTTTGCACTGTTTCGCACTTCCTGAGACCTGCGGATCCCACGGGTGGTGTTTCCACGGAGTATCCCTGGTCAAACCATCATTTGAATCATTGCCCCCTTCATAATCAATATAACGAACTGAATCCCCCTTTTCAAACCTGAACGGCTGTGGTGACCACTCGATGTCGCCTGTTGAAGAAATCTTTGCATGCGTTTTCTGCCAGATGAACTCTTCAGCGCTCACCCATACACCACCGAGAACAAATAGAAAAACAACTGCCGTACAAAGCCATGTCTTCATACTTTTCTTCCAAAAAAAATTTTATTTTCGGGAAACTAATAAGAATTAACGGGAAATTTGATTTCAACATACACAGGTGATTCTAATACCGGGGGGATAACAATTCAAGGGAGAAAACAATCAAACTAACGGCTTTTATCCTAAGCTTCTCCGTAGTAAATCCTTATGAAGCAAAAAGCATGTATTTATCGCTTCGGTCAGGCCACCCAGCAAACAATATGAAAGGAAATCAGGATTATCCGGCAGCGGCTGACTCAGACTAACCAGGCGATCACAAATCCATGAGTACCCTCCGATGCGGAGCGAACTGTGGGATACTCCTAACGGTGTACTCATGCACGGAAAACCCAAGTTCTATCGGAAGGCTATCTACGGGAGCGATTCAACAGTTCACCTTTCTTGTGTGAGGTTTTGTATGGTGCATAAAAAAAGCTCTGATTCGTTAGCAGGGCAGGAGCGGGAAAAGATCTCATCCACTTCCATAGTATGCTCTTTGTCGGCTTTGATCTCATCTGTCTTAATCCATATTTGTGAGAATCCCCTGAGATTAATGTTCTGTTGAGGGGCATTCTGTAAGAATTTACCCCGGCGAATATGAATACCTTCGGTTAGTTGTCGGTTGGGACTTTCCTGGCGAAGCTGGCGGCTATCATGAAATCTGGGGCAGGTGCGACTCATCGGCATGGCCGATCCGGACTTGAAGGAATGGTCGAGACTGCTGGATCGCGAGGAGCGTTTCCCGTATGTAGAGATCAGCCTCGAAGACGGCAAAGAACTGGGGATTCATGACCGGCAGTGGATATATGTAACAACCTG
>CAYXFJ010000313.1:0-3029 GCA_964464265.1 uncultured bacterium | reverse complement strand
TTTCCGGCATATAAGTTTAAAATTTAAGGTCTGTAATTTTCATAATCAAGAAATATCTCTTGAGCGGTCATTCAGGACATGAAAAGTTTTTCATTATTAAGTTACCGTTCATGTGATGATTCCATGTTTTACCCCTCCCCAGACCCTGTCTGCTCAAAAAATTCATGCTTCTGGAGATTTTCCATTGACTTTGATTCCCTAAATAGCTAATATTTTGACAGCCATCAAGTGAGTGCCTTTTACAAACAGGCATATAAGATATGAGCATGAGTTTTCTTAATCCGGTCATAACAGCAATTTTTCTTTTTTGCTGCCTGAGTTCAGTGCAAGCGTCACATCCTGGCCTGCGTGTGGCCATGCTCCAGATGGATGTCGTGGATGGTAATCCGGTCGAGAATATGAAGCGGGCGGAAAAAAACATCCGGAAAGCGGCAAGGATGAAGGCTGATATGGTCTGTCTTCCTGAGGCTGCAGACCTGGGGTGGCTCTGCCAGATAGCCCGGGAAAAAGCTTTCCCCATACCGGGCAGGTACACGGATTTCCTTTCCGGTCTGGCGAAAGAACTCAAAGTCTGGATATCCGCCGGATGTCTCGAGAAGGACGGAGATAAAATATATAATTCAGCTGTCCTGATAGACAGGTCAGGCAGGATAGTACTGAAACACAGGAAGATCAACACCCTTCCGGATCTTACAGCGCATCTCTATGACCCCGGAAGCGCTGATAGTATTAAAGTAATTGACACCGAGCTGGGCAGGATCGGGATTACTATATGTGCTGATAATTTTAATATCGAAAATCCCCGGAAAGTGGCTGACCTCGGAGCATGGCTGCTTATTGCACCGCATGGTTTTGCGGAAAAGGAAAGTGACCTGGCGGACAACGCGGTCAGTTATATGAATCATATTAAAAATGTAGCCGGGAAAACGAAACTCTGGGTGATAGGCACTGACACCGGCCTGTCATGGGTTGCAGGCGGCAAATGGAAAGGTTATCTGCACAGCGGGTGCTCAACAATAGCCGATCCTTCCGGAAAAGCGGTGGCTATAGGTAAGTTCAAAGAAACTGATCTCGTGATATACGACATCCCCGGAGAAAATTGATCAAAGGAGATCTTGCGATGAAATTCAGGTTCTTCAGAGCTGTAATGGTCACAGTTCTGGTGATATTTATGTTGCCGGTAAATCGGGTGACAGGCCAGACAGTATTTCAAAAAAATGATCCCAGCGGATCTGTCCTTAATCCGTTATGTCCTGAAACGGGACAAACCCTTGCCATGGACACAGATACTGAGGAAGCTTCTTACGGACAGACTTTAATAGGATCCAATCAAATTTCGGCCAGGTCAGCCACCGGCAGCGCTCCGGATTCCGGCAGGGTTAAGATTGCGAGTCTCTCCTATATCCCTGTGAAATGGGATAAGGCTCCCAATTTGAAAACAATCGAAAAGATGACGCGGCAGGCTGCAGGAGAAGGCGCAGAGATTTTAATAACCCCGGAAGGCGGCCTTGAAGGATATCTGATTGATGAATTGCGCAAAAGCAAGGAACGTGAAAAATGGGAGCCCAGGTTCAGGGAAATTGCTGAGCCTCTTGACGGGCCTTCTGTGATGAAAGTCCGGTCTCTGGCACGTGAGCTGGGAGTGGATCTTGTGCTGGGTTTTCTGGAGCGTGACGGTGATACCCTGTATAACAGCTGTGCATGGATCGATCCCGAAGGTGAAATATTGCACGTGCATAGAAAATCCCACATGGCCCAACCCTATTTTGATCCGGAATACTATCATCCGGGATATGAAGCAAAGGCATTTGATACCCGGTTCGGACGCATGGGTATGATGATCTGCTTTGAACGACAGATCCCTGAAGTAGCGACAGCTCTTGCGCTGGACGGAGCCCGCATGCTGATCGTTCCATCCTACGGATCACGGGGTGAATGGAATACCGTCATGCTCAGGACACGGGCGCGCGACAGTGAAGCATACCTGATCTTCACCCATCCCAAACAGACCCTGGTGATTTCACCCGGCGGTTCGGTCATTACGGATGTGGACAATGAGCAGGGCGCAGGCATTGTTTATGCGGAACTGGACCTGGCCATGAGTCCGCCTGACAGAATGACAAAAAGACGGCCTGAGGTTTTTGCAGAAAAAATTGCTGAATACCTGCCCGGAGCCAACCAGCGTTTTTCACGTCCAGGGCATTTAAAGGTTGCATCAGTTCAGATGCACTCTTCCCACAATCTGAAAGAAAATGTAGAAAATATTTGCCGGCATCTTTCGGAATGTGCTATAAAAGGAGTCAGGGTGGCCGTTTTCCCGGAATGTGCCACCACCGGATATTTCAGGGATGAAATCTCTGAATATTCACAAGAGGATTTTCTGGATGCAGAAAAGGTAATTGCGAAAGCCTGCATCGCGAATAAGATCTATGCTGTAGTTGGCACGCCTTATTACGAAAAGGGGCTACGCTACAATATGGGACTGGTCATAGACGATAAAGGCCAGACCCTTTTCCGTCAGCCAAAAATCCATCTGGTCGGGGCCGACAGACCCTGGGCAGGTCCGGGCAACCGTCTCGGTGTTTTCCGCATAGATGGCGAATTATGTTCTATACTCATCTGTCATGATTCCAGGTATCCTGAGCTGGTCCGTCTGCCAGTGATCAAGGGCGCACGGCTCATTTTTTATATATCCTGCGAAAGCAGTATCACAAGTGAAAAAAAGATGGAACCCTACCGGGCTCAGGTGGTCGCGCGTGCTGTCGAGAACAATGTCTATATCGTGCAGGCCAACACGCCGCAAAAACTGGATCCTATGGAAGGCTCGCATGGTCAGAGCCGTATTGTCGATCCCAATGGAAATCTGATTCAGGAAGCTTCAATTTTCAGCGAAGAGGTCCTGATTGAGGTGCTTGACCTTAACAGGGCATCCGGTGGAACGGCAAAAAGAAGTCTTGAGGCTGATTTCCTGAAAGACTGGTGGGAAAGAGGCCTGGAAGCGATAACTGTTCAGGATTAGAAAAGGACAT
>CAYXFJ010000312.1:0-3033 GCA_964464265.1 uncultured bacterium | reverse complement strand
CTGTGTCGTACGGAGAAGGGCAATGAACGGATTCTCCTTGAAAATCCTCTCATCCACAAGGATGGAAGTATCCGCACGGGCAGTATCTGTCTTTGTAACCTCTTCATCACCGAATAGCTCGCTCACACTGACGATCTTGTCTTCGCTCGTTCCCATTGCCTCTTTTGTGGTGTCCGCGGCTACCGTGTCTTGAGTCACGACATTCCCCATGTTTTTCGAAAGATGAGCGTCGATCCTTTTAATCACATCGGAGATCACTTCGGGGTCCTTGACCATCTTGAACTCCAGCAGGGCTGTCTTGCCGATGAGGTCTCTGGCCCTTTCAGGATCCGAAATGCCCGGAAGCTCGATCAAAATGCGGCTGTGGCCTATTTTCGAAATGGTGGGCTCTGAAACACCGAACTGGTTGACCCGGTTCTCCAGAATGAGCAGGGACCTGGAAATGGCATCTTCTGCCTCTTTATTAAGATAGTCTGTGACCTTGCTCTCGGAATCGCCGCGCTCCCCCCAGTACCGGTTCAAAGGAACATTTTCCTGCGTACAGATGTTGCGCAGAATAGTAAGATAGGGTTCCGTGCTGACATTCATCTCCTGCCGGCTCCTGTTGATGATCTCCGGAAAACGCTCATCCTTGTTCCGTGCCAGCTGCTCCACCATGGTCGGCAGATCCACCTCAAGGCTGATAGACATGCCTCCCTGAAGGTCCAACCCCATCTTGATGGCCTTTTCTACCAGCGGGACCAGTTTACCTTCGGTCTCCATAGCCTCGCGTTCTTCGGGGCTGAGAGAGTTCAGTTTATAGGTCGGATAAAGAGCATAAACCGACCAGGCAATAAGTAATAAGATAATGATTTTTTTTAAAAGACCTTTCCTTCCCATACCTTTCTCCTCAATTCAGTGCACGGTGCATTGTATTCAATACCAATCGGAAAATGTATCTTTCAGGAAAACGGTAAAATAAACACAATCCAAGATTTATAATTTAATTTTAAAATTATATTTTTGCAAGCTTTTTTTCGGTCGTCTGGATTTTATGGAATCCTGCTTCCCTTTTTTCCCGTCGTTTCCTTCATTTTTCTTTTCACGCCGGGACTTTCCACAACCTCCTTTTATAGCTTCCTCGCCGTGCTGCATGGCCTCTATGTCCACCCTGTACAAAGGTTCTATTTTACGTTTTAAAAACCGTTCCCCGACCTGCTGAAAGAGATAGGGTATGTCACTGACATAGAATGAATGTACAGGAGGTTTCAAATCCTTCCTCTCTTTCCGTATCATTTTCAGGCGCCTGGCCAGAAGTCTGGCGGTTTCCTCCGCGGAATCTATAAGCCTGACATCTCCGAGAATCTCCTGAAAAACAGGTTTTAAAAGCGGATAGTGGGTACATCCCAGAATCAGGGTGTCAATTCCCTGATCGATCAGGGGTTCGAGATAGATTTTTGCGATTTCCACTGTCACATGCCCGTCAAGCCAGCCTTCTTCAGCCAGCGGCACAAAAAGCGGACAGGCCTGTGAAAAGACTTTCACTTCTCTGTCCTTTGCCTCCAGTTTTTTCTCGTAGGTACCGCTTGTGATCGTAGCCCTGGTACCGATAACTCCTATTCTCTTGTTCTGCGTGATCGCGAGCGCAGCATTAACCCCGGGCTCGACAACTCCGAGTATGGGAAGATGGAGATTCTGTACAAGCTTGTCAAGCACCACTGGCAGGCAGCCACAAGAATTTTAACATTCTTCCCGAATAAAAAATGAATATCCTCGAGAGCGAATTTCTCCACCACCTCGGGCGATTTTGTGCCATAAGGGACGCGGGCTGTGTCTCCGAAGTAAACGATCTCCTCATGAGGGAGCAGTTTGATGACCTCCTGTACTACGGTCAACCCCCCGATACCGGAGTCAAAGATACCTATAGGTCTGTTATCCTGTGTTATCATGAAAAAAGCCGTCGGCTGGAAAGCTCACCGGCAGCATCCCTCCTCAATCATTTGAACGGATTATTTTATATCCGGACCGTACAGGAATTCCATATATGTCATAAGCATGGACGACTCTGCCCTGCACGAAAGACACTCCCGAATCACCGGGGCAAATAGGTGTTTCCCACAGCAGAGGGTCAATTCCCTGCAGTCTCTATTCCCCGCTCGTATTTTTCCTTGAATTCGGTGATGCCTTTCACAATGGCTTCCACTATCTTAGGCTGTACATCCTTACGCTTTAAAAGTTTTTCTTCATATTCATTCGAGAGAAAACCGGTTTCAATGAGTATCCTCGGCATGGCTGGGCCTACCAGAACAAGAAAATTTCCTTCATATACGCCATTGCCGAAAATGGGGATCTGCCGGACGTCGTCCTTAAAAGAGTCATTCACCATAACTGCCAGATCCTGGCTTTCCCTGAGATAAGAGCTCTGTGCAATGGCATTCAAAATATGAGCCGCATCCTGAAATTCCTTATAATCTTCTTCGGACTCATACTCTTTGACTACCGAGTTCTCCGCTTCTGCGACCGCAAGAGCTTCCGCGTTTTTCTTCGTACCCAGAATATAGGTCGAAAAACCGCGCAAACGCTGCACACGATTGGAATTGGCATGTATGCTGATGAAGAGCTTGCCTTCCCTGGCATTGGCTATCTGAGTCCTTTGCCTGAGGGGCATAAATTTATCGGATTCCCTCGTCATGATGACCTCAACACCCAGCCTGCTTTCGAGCTCTTTCTTGAGGCGCTTGGCAATTTCCAGATTGATCTCTTTTTCCTTTGTCCCCTTACGTCCTATGGCGCCAGGGTCTTTTCCTCCGTGTCCCGGATCGAGAACGATCCTGTCGATCAGCCATCTTTTCCTTTCCTCATTCAGGAGGGGTTCGGGAAGGTTCCTGATCGCATCTTCGGAAGGATTACGGAGCGTGATCAGAACCTCTCCTTCCTCTATATAGACAGCCGGATCGGAAACATGGGAACCGATCTCAAGGGACAGCTGTGCGGATTCCTCGAACTGGAAAGGCAGAATTTTTTTGATCGCACCGACAGGTTTATCGGAAGCGA
>CAYXFJ010000311.1:0-3058 GCA_964464265.1 uncultured bacterium | reverse complement strand
GCGGCTGACTTACCAGCAGGCTGACAAAGCCCGGGAAGACCTTGGATGGTTCCTCGAAGACTCCGGTACGGTGTTCGAATGCCACAACCCGGCCACGCTCTCCCTCCGCCAGACGAACAGCTTCCAGTACTCTGGAATAGGAATCGTCTATCCCGGGATCAAGCGGCTTTCCTTCCTTTAAATCATAGAAAATTTCCTGCCATGCTTTTCTGTTCTTCGATCCTGCCAGAACTCTTATGACGGTTTCAGATACAGGGCGTCTCACAGCCGGCAGGCCGAAGGGAACGACCGCAGGAAGAAGCTCATCCGGTTCCAGGTTCAATCTGCCGGAAAACCCTGCCCTCGTAAATGTACCGCCTACCCAGCAGGTGCCCAGCCCGAGGTCAGTTGCATGAAGTATCGCTTTTTCCATGCAATATCCCAGATCTTCAAGAGAGTGGTTCATACGCCGGATCACGCCGGCCAGAAAATACCTTGCTCCCCTGATGAACCCATAAGTGGAGAGCTTCCGGATCTCCCGGGATGCGGATCCGGTAAGATCGAGGATCCTCAAATCCACAGGATTGGCAAAGGGGCCGGTCCTGTTTTCCCGGACAAAGGTTTTGAGGGAGTCCAGCAATTTTTCCGGAACCGGCTGGTTGCGAAAGGTCCTGCAGGATGACCTTAACCTTATCGTCTCCAGTACATCTTTAAAGGGAAAATCCCATGTTTTCATAGTGAACCGTTTTCAAATAGTATACTGTTGTCCGTCAGGATTCATTTTCAGGTACTGTTCCATGTCCCGCTTTTCTCTGTCCCATTTCAGAGGTTCAGGGCTTTTTTTGAATTTTGGTGAATGTCAGAGGATCGTAAAATGTGATCCTGAGCCCTTTGATGTTCCCTGATTCATCCAGCTGGAAATGGAGAAAAGAGCGCGCTTCCATGTCGAAGATCGGATGCCGCCAGATCACCCTGAACGTATCCTGATGCCAGTGCGTGAGATCGCCGACATATCTCGGATTATAATCAAAGATCAGGCGGCCGTTCTCCAGCCGGATACTGGCCTCTCCTGACAGGGGATCTGTGTACGTCCCCGTGTACATTTCGAGATTGAGGGAAGGTTTTGTCCCTTTGATACGCTGGTCTTCAAGCGTTTTTTCCTGTGTTACCAGAGCCTCGGATTCCGCATCCCTGCGGTTCAGGGCAAGTGTGAACCAGTCGAAAGGATCTGCTCCGAGAACAATATCGAGCAGCGTATTGGTCAGTGCTGCAGGGAAGGAATTGGGAGCGAAATTGGTCAGGATGATGATGCCCAGGTTTTTTTCCGGAACCAGGGTCTGAAGAGAGATCATGCCTGTAAGCCCTCCTCCGTGGCTGATCACTTTGGCACCCCTGTAATCTGAGACGTACCATCCCAGCCCGTACCCGGAGAACCGGGTTCCTCTGAGCTTCTCCTGATCCTGCCTTACCGGAATCGCGAACTGTATCTGATGGATCTCGTGCATGCGCCGTTCGCTTACGAGACGCAGATCTTTGAAAAGACCCTTCCCGAGGTTGAACCGCATCCACCGGGCCATATCCATTACAGTTGAATTAAGGGCTGCAGCGGGTGCAACCGCATCCGCATTATCATAGGAAACGGGCATCATTTTGCCTCTTACAATCTCATGCGGGGAAGCGACATTTTTACAGTTCTCAAGCTGCCGGATGCTCAGGCTGCTTTCTGTCATTGCCATCGGCTCCAGAATCCACTTGACCATGGCTTCATCCCAGGATAAAGAACTGACCCTGGGAATGATCTGACCGGCGACCAGGAACATGAGGTTCTGGTACTGATATTTTGAACGGAAAGAGGCTGCAGGTTCCAGATAGCGCAGGCGGGAGATGATCTCCTCGCGAGTCAGCGTATTACCTATCCAGAGATGATCCCCTCCGAACGTCGGCAGGCCGCTCCTGTGAGTCAGGAGATCCCGGATCGTGATCTCCTGTGTGACATAGGGATCGTTCATCTGAAGCTCGGGGATGGTGCTGATCACCGGATCGTCCCAGTTGATCTTGCCGCGGTCCACCAGCATGGCCAGCAGTGTGGCAGTGAAGGCCTTGGTATTGGATGCCACAGCGAAAACGGTATGGGGATCTGCACGTCCGGACTCCCCGAGACGCCTGACACCATATCCCCTGGCGAACACAATGGAGTCGTTATGGACAATGGCAATGGCCAGTCCGGGTATATTCCATGCCTGCATGCCATTCTCGATCATGGCGTCCAGATTTTCCGGCGGAAAGGTCTGGGATACAGCCGTGATGCACAGCACACCGCACAGAAAAAAAGCCATAAGAAGAACCCGTATTTTTTTCATCACTCCTCCCTTGAGTATTCATGGAAAACGGATTCATTCCAGCTCAGTGAGCATGGAGAGAACCTGGGTTAAAAGGACGATTCCCGCTGTTTCAGCCTTGAGCCTTCTGGGACCGAGCGAAACCGGGCGGAAGCCATGCTCTATGGCAGCTTCTGTTTCCTCTTCCGCAAAACCACTCTCCGGGCCCACCAGCAAGAGACCCCTGGGCGTATGCATGGGGGGGCTCCCATTATGGTCAATCGAAAGGCGCGTGGCCCCCCGGCCGATTTCAGCAATGAGCCTGAAATGACAGGTGCTTCCCAGAGGGAGCACCTGATTGAATTCCCTTTCTTCGCATATCTCGGGCAGTATGGACCTGCCGCATTGTTTCATCGCCTGAAGAGCGATGCGCTTCCAGCGGGAGATTTTCTGGGGGCCGGCGCTTACGGCTGTACAGGCTGTATGGACAGGTATGATCCTTCTGACGCCGATCTCCGCGCCATGATCGGGATTCGGCCCGATATGGGCGGAAACCCGGCCGGAATTATGCGCCACGATCGGAATCGCACGAACAGCCGAACCGGACGGCTCGGCTGTTCTGCTTATCTGCGGCCAGAGCCGCTCGCGGTCAGCGACGGTCGGGCTTGTTGGTACGCGCTTCCTTGACCTGGCGCCGCTCACGCGTCTCGCGCTCAATCTCGGCGTCGCGGGACTTGCGCTGGATGTAGTAGTCGGTGTCG
>CAYXFJ010000310.1:2022-3121 GCA_964464265.1 uncultured bacterium | reverse complement strand
CGTTTCCCGATCTTTCTTTACAGACTGCATTTCACCCGCACCGCACCGGAAAAATGGGACTCATGCCCGCTGTCTTCGCCACATTCAGGAACGTTTCAAATAGGGATTATTGGCATTTCATCGTGGAATGGTCTCTTCCTTTCAGGGTCGCATCTAATGTTTAAATAATTATTTTATATATATTTAATTTCTATCTTACTTTTTCTCTAAATTTCTGGCATGAAAAGTGCTCATAAAGTAACGTAAAATAAAAAGATGAAGGCTCGATAATTAAATGATTTACAGCTCCTTATCGTGGATATGCAGCGAAGAGTAAGGGAAACACCGCATCCAGGGAATAATTGCAGGATAACCTGATCATTTGAAAAAAATTTATTTCGATGAGTGAACCGTTAGAAAATCTCCGCCTTTTTAAAGTGATCGTCAAATCGCTTCAGATCGCTATCAAGAACAGTGTGTTCTACACGTTCAATCATCCCATTTGCGCGAATTCCATACGGCGTTTCAAGGTCGATCTCGAAAAATGGTTCGATACCACAGGATTCATCCAGTTCGGTGTTGCGGAGGATACTCTTTTCCTGGACGGTAAAAGGGTTGAAGAACCTGAGGATTATATTATCGAGATCGCCAAATATCTTCATGAACGCGGTATCACATCTATCACAATATCCAAATTTGTCACCTTCGATGAACTGCTGACTTTCTTCAATATGATCAAAGAGAGCAGACAGACCATACAGGACAATGGCGGAATATCCAGATTTATTCCCGATCCCTCCCATATCAAGATCATGGAGATCGATTACCGGATACTCCTGTCCGGGAGCATGGGAGAGGGTGAGTCCAGGGAAGGAGATCTCTGGGAATCCCTGATCAAGCTTACCAAGGATAATGGACAGACCGACCTTCCTGAGTCCAAGATGAAGCTTCTTTCCGAATTGTTCAAAGATACTCAGAGATCAGCTGCCACGCTGAACAAGGTTTATAAAGAAGCCCTGCACAACCTGACCGACCAGCAGGCCGTTCAGGATATCCGGACAGCCATTTACCGCATCTGCAAGTACCTCGAAAAATATTCGGATGATGAATCCAAGACCAT
>CAYXFJ010000310.1:0-2011 GCA_964464265.1 uncultured bacterium | reverse complement strand
CTGCTGGAAATTGTTTCCCTGCTTCATCCGGATCTCATTGCCCGCCTGTTCGAGGAGACCCAGGTCGAAGGAGAGGCAGTACAGCTGACCGATGAAATACGAAAAGGTCTTTCCGATGATTTTATTGCTGAATTCATCACATCCCTGATAATCAGGGAAGGATCTCTGAACGAATCGCTTCTGAGAATATTCGATAAATTCATGCCCCCGCAGCCCCGTGCAAATCAGATATTCACCCTCATCACGGATCAACTCCTGAAAAAAGAATCCCTGCGCTCCCAGACCTTTAACAAGATACAGACATCCATACAGGAGATGATGAAGCAGTATCCGGACAGCCCTTTCGCCAACGAGATGTACAAGATCACTATAGAATCGGTGCTCAACCAGCAGGTGGAGGCTATGCGGTGCCTCGGAAGGCTGGCTCCTGAGGTAAAGACATTCGAAGAGCATTTCGGAAAGAACAAACTGAGAAAAGAGAAGACCGAGCTGTTACTGAATATTCTCTGGCTTGAAAAGAATACATCTGAATTCGAAAAAATCAGCGGCCTTCTCATCAACTTTATTCCAGAACTCATCCAGGAGAAAGAAGGTAACTGTCTTTTTTTAATACTGGAATTCTATAAGAGAAACATACGCCAGCTGGTAAAACAGAATCTTCAGGTCGAAAAAATCGCAATCACCGTGGTACGCAAGCTGGTAGATAAAGACCTGCTCAACAAGATGATTTTCTTTATCCCCGAGACTGATGAAGAAGGATTCAAGTTCATAATTGCCTATCTGAGCCTGATCAAAGATCAGGCGACACCGCTTCTGCTGAACGCTTATATCGCCAACTCGAATATGGAAATTAAGGATAAATTGAGAACAGTGCTCACTCATATGCAGCCTGTGGCCACAAAAGTCGTCCTTGAAAGAATCAGCGGCGGAAACATCGCCCATCTCCGGGACCTTTTCAGAATCCTGAGAGATATCGATGAGATCGCTTTCCAGAAGATCAAGCAAAAGATGATCAAACAGCAGAAGATCCATCTTCTGTCTGAGGTACTGGATGAATTTATTCCTCAAACACAGGAGGAAAAACAGAGTCTTCTGGCAATCTTTAAAAAAGATAAAGATATCGAGATCCAGAAAAAAACGGCTGTCATGCTTCTCAAAACAAGAAAAACGGATATTGTCAATACGATCTTTCTGACCATAAACAAAGAACGGCCCAAAAGAAGGATGCTCCCCTATCTTATCGAATGGTGCGGACAGAGCAAGATCAAAGAGTCCATTCCGCATTTAAAACAGATCTTTATGAAACGTCCGTTCTTCCCGACACACCCGAAAGAGGATCTGCGCATTGCTGCCGGTCTGAGCCTGGTTCAGCTGGGCACTCAGGAATCTGTTGGCCTGTTCAGAGCAGGCAGTAAGAAGGGGAGTAAATATTTCCGGACCGCATGCACTAAAATCCAGTCAAAACATCTGGACAGGACAGACAGGTATGGAAGCGCCAACAATTGAAACCAGCGTGGAAGTGTTCATCAATCTTCTTGTCAGGGCTGTGCAGGTCTGCAGTGTCTACGGCCAGGATCATCAGATTGAAAAAGAGGCTGTAGAAGAACTCCAGGCTTCGTTCGACAGCATTATGCTTGAAAAAGATGAACTGGTCCTCGGCATTATCGGCGGTGAATTCGTATACGATAAACATCCTCTGTTTCATTTGAGCCAGAACAAACAGAACTTTATCGAATCCCTGAAGGATATGGGGATCGAGAAAATACGCTTCGCTAAAGGAACGACTCAATCAGAGCTGCATGCATTCGTTATTTTCCTTAACGAAAAGATGCATTCCCAGAACAAGGACGATGTAAAATCCTCGTTTGAACTTACCAATATCCTTCACATCTCACTCGGAGACATCCTTCTCCAGGAAGGAGAGGAAGGCAAAAGCATCGATGACATCAGTCCTTTTACGAAAAAAAGTTTCAGTCAGAGTCTCGAATTTTTAAAACAGACCGTGGAGGAC
>CAYXFJ010000309.1:0-3126 GCA_964464265.1 uncultured bacterium | reverse complement strand
GCTCCCCTTCTGAGAGATACAGGATACAGCGCCCTTGACAGTCACACGCCTCATATCGTTAATGATATCGATGTGAAAAAACTGAAAAACGATTCCCTCCGGTTGAAACGGAACATTAAAGAATTGAACCGGCAGATTTCATTGAGAATGCCTCAGAAACCCTACATGATCATCGACTCCATGGGGAACAGGTTCTCCCTCGTGGCAGGAAAGAAGATCCTTTATCAGTCTATCTGTTCCTGCGGCAATTACATTCTGCTCAAAACGAGGGACGGGGAAAGAAAGTGGCTCTTCAAAACCCCGCGGGGAAGATTTACAGTAAAAAACATCGTCGAAGATCCAGTCTGGCGTATGCCGGACTGGGTTTTCATCGAAGAAGGCCTTCCTGTTCCTCCTCCTGATGCGGCAGAGCGGTTCGAGACAAATGTACTGGGTGAATATGGATTTGATCTGGGCAACGGGTACCTTATCCATGGAACTCTTTACAAGAGAGAGCTGGGTCTACCTGTAACCCACGGGTGCATCCGTCTCGGCGATCAGGAGCTCGAGACCGTTCACAGGCATCTCAGTATAGGATCGAAAGTGTTCATTTATTGAATTCGATAAGGAAGTGATGGAAGAGAGCGGAGTAAAAATACTCGAGCCGGATAGTATTCCCGGGAATCCCTTTAAATTTTTCGGAATCTGGCTGAATGCCAGCCGCAAAGGAAAATGGATTTTCATTGTCCTTGCTTCTATTCTTCCTCTTCTCTCTGTTCTTCTTCATACAATGATTTTTCTCAAAATTCCGCTGGAAAAAACAAAAAATGATAATCCGATGCCTGGTTTACAGGGCCGGTATCAACCGGATAAGGCGCAACTAGAACTGCAGAGGCTCATGCATGAAAGATCCGGCCTCCTGGCTGAAGAAATTTTCCTCAAGTCCAGACTCTCACTGGCCAGTGAGGATTCAATAGCGGTCGTCATGAATCTGAGAGACAGCACATTAGCTCTGACCATACGGGAAGTGTCCGTGCGCACCTGCAGGATATCGAAAATTCAAATCGGGAATGCCCTCCAGTATCTGCATCACGCAGGCCGGACCGGACAATGGATCCATTCTCCCATAAAATCAAGGAGCTGGCTGAGTACGATTCCGAAAGCGGATATACTGACCGTAAAGGCTCCCAGAGATACGGTAGAAGCAAAAAAAATTCTCCCTGCTCCCCGCAGTTTTCCGGATACGGACGTGTTTTATTCCATACAGTTCGATTCCAGTCTGACCGTAGAGTTCGCTCAGAATGAGAGGATGACCTTCAGGGGATCGCTCAGATACTTCATTTATTCAATCAAAAGATGGATGGATGGTATAGTCCGGCCTGCAGGTGAGCTGATCAAATTCAGGATCCCGGAGCATACTCTCCGGATAAAGGTATTTTTAAAAAGGGAGGATGCAAAAGTTGTTTTCCAATCGACTCCAGAACAGGTAAAACTCGTCATGCTCATGTGATATTCACTCTATGGATAATATTGCATAACAGGTATCGAATAACGATGTTATTTATGTTCTGATCTCAATATACCGGGTAACAGTCCCATTTTGGATGATTGGAAAGATTGATAAGATCACCCTTTACCGGGTCAGCAGCATAGATTTCAGAATTAGCAAACTGAACAGATTCAAAAATAACCCGGTCATCAGATACAAAGGTTGCGTTCTGGTTGACATAGTTCAGACCAGGAGTAAGGTTACGGACTTTTGCCGTGCGGATGTCAGTTAATAATACATCCCTGTATTTCATGCCCCGGTAATTCGAGATAAAAATGATATTTCTGCCGTCAGGCGAGAATTGCGGATCAGTCTCGTACGAGGAGTTGCTGTATATTTGACGGATTTTGCGCCGCCTCAGTTCAATACTGTAGATATCCGAATTCCCCTCTTTCGCTGAGCTATATACAATGGAGGAACCGTTCGGAGAAAAACAGGGATTCCTGTCATCAGTGACGCCGGAAGTCAGTATTTTCCGGTCGGAGCCGTTGCGGTTCATCATGCAGAGAGAGAAATTATCACCCGTTTTTGTAGAAAACACGATTGTGGATCCGTCGGGTGAAAAAACCGGATCTATTTCATCCTTTTCATTTCCCGAAAGATTTTTGCGGTCTGAACCGTCTCTGTTCATGGTGAAGATCTGTCTGTACTGTCCCGGCTTGTCCACAAATACGATCAGATCTCCTGACGGCGAATATCTTGCATCAGGCATGTCTGTTATTATTTCTGTCAGTTTAACCTCATCCTTACCCTCTATTGTGATTTTATTAAGAGAGCGTTTCCCTCCGGTAAAGGCAATGTACAGGATCTCTTCACCGTCCGGTGAAACTCGCGGTGCGGAATAGCTCCGGATTCCTCCGATTTCAGCAGTCAAGTTAATCTGGCCTGTCCCGTCCGGATTCATGCGGAAAATATCGAATTCCCGTCTGGGAGATTCTCTGTCAGATAAAAATATAATATGGTTGATGTCTCTTTTCACCGGCACCTGCTTGTTTTGACAGAAAAGCAGAAGAAAAAGGAATCCGAAAAGAAAAAGTGCTTTAAATGTTATTTGTTTCATGGCAAGTGATCTCTCAAAAAATTTAAAATCCAAGATGTACGCTCAAAACGGATACAGGACGTTCCGCGTCAATAAGAGCATAACGAGGAATTATTATAACCGCTTCCCTATAGAATGAATGCGGTGGCCTGTATTTCAGGCATCAGAACAGACCACCGCTTTTTATTCCCATATTCTCCAATTCAAAGAAGGACAGCTGCAGCATACTCAATATCTTTATTTCACCATGAGCATTTTTCTGGTCTGAACCTGTTCCCCTGCCTTCAAACGGTAAAAATAAACACCACTTGTGCCCCGGTCACCTGAATCACTCAAACCATCCCACCGAATGGAATATGCACCCGCTCCCTGTTTCTCCGCCACAAGCCTCCTCACCTGCTGGCCAAGCATGTTGTGTAGGGTCAGCTCCACCTGGCTCTCCCTGTTCAGGTTGTAATAGATGGTGGTCGCAGGATTGAAAGGGTTCGGGAAATTCTGTTCCAGGGTGAACCGGTCAGGAATTCCTGCCCGTTTCTCAATACCCGTTTCGTTCCACACC
>CAYXFJ010000308.1:0-3135 GCA_964464265.1 uncultured bacterium | reverse complement strand
CCTCTGTGATATCATCCATGATAATGGGGATTCCGGCCTCTTGAAAAAGCCTTCCGAGCTCCTTCTCTTTTCCTTCGACATCCAGAACAGCATAACAAAACAGGAAATAGATGCCGAGAACCTCTATACCCTGATCCGCAACAATTCTGGCCGAAAGAAGACTGTCCAGACCGGAGGAGATCAGCGCTACAGCCCGGATATTATTTTTTTCAGAAGATTGATTCATTTCTTTTTATGAATATCGGCATCTTTCATGGAATGGCGTGCGGAATACCATGGGGAATCAATTTTACTGACGGTCAGATGAAGCTCTTCGATACGCACTCCGCTGAACCGTTCCACATTGTTGATGATATAATCATGCATGCCGGTCAGGGTTTCCGGAATGCTCAGGCCATAGGGAAGGCATAATTTCACCTCGATGATATAGCCGTTCAGCGTAAGTTCTATCAGTATTTTATCAATCTCGATTTCCCTGGCGTATTCTTTCACACAGTGCATGATCATCTGGCTCAGGGCATATTCCGATATGCTGAGCCTCCCCCTGCGGGTGTAAGGAGGCTGAACTATGGTCTTTTCGACCACCTTTTCCTTCCAGAAAAGCAAGCGCCGCTGTTGTATGAAGAATTTGATGGAATCAAGAATGCGCTGAGCCGGATCCTGACGAACTTCGATCACCGGAACCGGGATGACATGTTTTCCCCTGACATTCCGGCTCTCCATGGCATGTTCGATCTCTTCAGTACTGGCTATATCCTCGATATGGATAATCTCATCAGGATAGGGAAGTTGCAGGCGCTCAACGATACGGCCGATCATCTTGTCCGATGTCCCCAGGACAAGAATCGAATGGAATTTTTCCTTTCGAAGAGCGAATATTATCTCTTCCGCATGTTCCGGATCATCGATAATAGCACGTTTGATGGCAGTAACTCTGTTTTTTTCTCTCTTCGATGAACGCCCGGCCAGTATGTGATGTCCCTTGATGAGGAGACCGTCATCGATCAGCAGATCGATGTTGTATTTCTCAGTGAGCAATCTGGCACGAAAGCTTTTACCTGTGCCTGTTTTACCGTCCAGGGCATATACCTTGAGCTTTTTCTTCCGCCATGGTGTTCTGGAAACAAAATTTTTAAGTGTATCCTTCATGTACCGTTTTTTTATCCTGCGTTGAAAAAGTATTCTTAAAACAGACCATCCTGATCATCCTTTCCGATAAAGACTGAACAAAATAATCCGAGCCCTTATTATGAGGTATGATACAGTACAGCTCCGGGAATCCGCGCTTTGGTGATTCCAAGGCCTTCATATAATATCCTCAGCCCGTCTCCTCCCGTTTTATTGAAGTAGATCACTCTCAAAGAATGATATCCTTTTGCGAGGGCAACAGTTCCCGAAGCCTCCTGCATTCCGTGAAGTCCGTCATTGTCCACTACGATACGGTTATCAAGGAAAAGACGGCTGCCGTCATCTGAGTCAGAGTAAAAGGTGTAAATGCCGTCCTCCGGGAGATGGATCATACCGCTGTAAGCGAATCCGAAATTTTCTTTCCTGTTGCGCGGGCCTAAATTGAAATTGTTGATGATGCCATTCTTCACCGGCTTCAGAGTACTGAAGTCAGGCAGCCGGTCCCAGTCTCCTTCAAAATAGGCATATTCCAGTCCCCCGGCAACACGGCCGGGCTCCATGGATTTCATAGTTCTGACCTTCGTAAATACGGACTGAACACTTCCGCTGACAGGCTTGCCGTCCCTGAAACAGCGCGCAGAAACCACCGTGGTTTCCGTGATGTGCAATGGGTTCGAGTAGGCATGACTTTGTTCATGCGGGATTGTACCGTCGGTTGTGAAACGGATTTCCACATTTTGCCTGTCGGATGAGATTTGAACATCAAGAGCATCCACAAAAATAGGGTATGCCGCGGATATATCAGGAGGATTAGAAATATCAGGTTGTCCATCGATATCCAGAACCACAACACTGTTATTGGGATCCGGTGCTTCAGCGGGAATGCTGATGATGAGAGCATCCTCATCCCGGACAACATTCAGGGATTTCCGTTCAGGGTCTGCCAGCAGATACGCATTTTTACAGAGGTTATACAGACCCGGTACCACAAGTTCTCCGTGTACAGGCCATTCAAAAACATGAAGATACAGTTTTGTGGAATTCCGGCCCGGTTTTTGTGTGCATCTCCCCCACGAAAGCTTCCTGAATGGACTGGCCTGTGTACCGTAAATCGCCTCTCCGTTTATCTCGAGCCACTTTCCCATAGACTGCAAACGGTCTATGGAAGCCTGAGGGAAAATACCCTCGGATGTAGGACCTACATTGAGAAGAAAATTTCCCCCTTTGGATGCAATATCCGCCAGTTTCTGTATCAGATCCCTCACCGATTTCCAGTTCTCGTCGTTTTTATTGTACCCCCAGTGATCGTTCATGGTCATGCAGGTCTCCCAATCGACACCTGGAAGCCCTGTTGCAGGAATTTCCTGTTCAGGGGTCCCGAAATCGCCTGCATACTCCCCTTCTTCAGTCATCCCCTCCATTCCTCCGCGTCCCACATCCACCCGGTTGTTGATAATGATGTCAGGCTGAAGCCTTCGAACGTAATCATACAGATCCTGTCCGTACTCGTGGTTCCAGGTGGATTCCCATTGCCCGTCGAACCAGAGCACACCGATCTTTCCATAGTTTTTCACAAGCTCTTTCAGCTCATTCTTCATATGCGCGACATACCGGTCGAAATCCGCACCTTCCAGTGTTCTTTCTGTTTCCCAGTCCCTTCTGGGAATATAATCCGGATGATTCCAGTCCATGATGGAATGATACCAGCAGATTTCCATCCCCCTTTTTCTGCAGGCCTGAGCCAGTTCTTTCATAATGTCCCTCTGAAACGGAGTGGACATAACATCGAAATCCGTATATTTTGAATCGAAAAGAGAAAATCCATCATGATGCTTCGAGGTGATAACGATGTATTTCATCCCCGCCTGTTCTGCGATCCTGACCCATTCATCCGCATCAAATTTGACTGGATTGAACTTCCCGACCAGCTGGTCGTACTTTTCGAGCGGGATCCGTGCAGTATGGCGTATCCATTCCGCATGGTTGGTCTCTCCCTTCCATTCACCC
>CAYXFJ010000307.1:0-3167 GCA_964464265.1 uncultured bacterium | reverse complement strand
GCAGAATGACAGCGGTCTTACCCCCTTTCTCTCCGGATGAATATTATCTTACAGGAATATCTATTGCAAACCGGCAGGATGGATCTCCTGCTCTCTTTATTTTGTGAGTTATTCAGACAGGTTGTATTTTTTCAAAAATTTTGTTATGTTATTCATGTTGCGTCCACCCCACTATCACAGGAGGCTGAAAAAAATGTTACATAATACACGGCGCGATATAAACAGGAGATCCTTCCTTAAAAAGGCGGGGTCTATCGCAGGAATGTCGATCACAGTATCCGCTCCCTTTTCGGTTATCCCTTCAAATGTACTGGGAGCAGCTGACAGGATGCGTTTCGCCCTCATTGGATGCGGCGGCAGGGGGCGATATATAGCCAGAGGACTGATCACCCTGGGTGCCGAGTTAACCCATCTGTGTGATCTCCTCCAGGAGCGTCTGGATGAATCCTGGCAGTTCCTGAGTGAGGTTCAGTCCAAAAAGCCAAAACTTGTCAAGGAGATGAGAAAAGTCCTGGACGCAAAAGATGTGGATGCGGTCGTAATAGCGACACCGGATCACTGGCATGGACCAGCGACCATTCTTGCGTGTCAGGCTGGCAAAGATGTATATGTGGAGAAACCCCATGCTCATAACATCTGGGAAAGCCAGAAAATGAAGGAATCTGCCGCAAAATATGAACGGATCATTCAGGTGGGTACCCAGAACCGGAGTGGCGATTATATAAAAGCTGCACTGGATTATGTTAACAGCGGAAAATTAGGAAAAATTGGACTCGTCAAAGTGTATAATTTGAAACCCGGATCCGCTTTCGAGCTCGGAGATCCGGGAACCATGCCACCGGATTTCAACTGGGATGTCTGGCTGGGCGCCGCACCTGATAGACCTTACCATGAGAGGCTCTTTAAGGGCGGCTGGCATAAATACTGGGACTTCAGCGGAGGAGATCTGGCAGATGATGGGATCCATCAACTTGATCTTGCCCTGAATGTTTCAGGAAATCCGGGTTTTCCCCGTGCGATTTCATGTTCCGGAGGACGTATCGTTTATCGCGGAGATGACGCAGAAGTGCCTGATGTGCAGATTGTCACGTATGATTTTGAAGATTTCGTGATGACCCTGGAACTGACCAACTATCCCCGTTATATGCAGAAGACCTCAGCGACGATCCGGAGGAATGACCTTTTTCCATACTGGACACAGAATGCGACACGCATTGAGTTGTATGGATCGGAATTGATGATGACACTGGGGATACACGGAGGCGGATGGCAGGTTACAACGTCCGGCGGCAAAGTCGTTGATCAGATATATGGCAGACCCCCGGATGATGACCATTACCAGAATTTTATCGAATGTGTCAGAGACCGGAAGCGCCCTGCCGCGGATATTGCAATTGCGCATACGGCATGTTCTATGGTACATATGGCAAATATTGCACACAGGACAGGAAATATCACGTTGAAATTCGATCCTGAAACAGAAAAATTTGTGGATAATCCGGAAGCAAACCTGATGCTAAAACGTCGGTACCGGAAGCCTTACGAAATTCCTGAAAAGGTGTGAATCATTGAGTATTGAAAGCGCACTCATTCAGTACATGTATTCAATCATATAATAGTAACTTATTGATATAAATGGATTAAAAACAGTTGCCTGGTACCATCCTCAGCGAGAGATGGAAAGAGTATCTGACTGCCTTTACGGTTCCAGCACGGAGATCCGTCGATTCGTAAATCACCTCTTTCATATCCTGTTATATCGAAACCTGGCGAACGAACCCAGACACCGTCTTTGATTCGAAATAGCGTATATTCGTTAAAAGTACGGGTAGAATTGCCGCTGGCCGACCGTGTATGATAACCGCACACCAGCCACTCCATGTCAGGCGAAAATGCGATGTCACCTTCCGGATCCTGGAAAATAGCTTCATTCCCCAGTGTATCCACGATCATCTGTTGATCCGTGTCGTAAACGACCAGCCGTTTTCCATGGCTGCCCAGTATGTCGTGCCCCTTTCCCCACTCGGGATGTCCGCCGATAAAAACTTTCTGTTCGGTAAGGCCTGTGCCGTCTGTATTGATCGTGCACGGGATATTGACCCTTAGAGCTGGATTCTGCCCTGCTCCCCACCCTCCCCGCACGTAGAAATAGATCCGGTCATCATTGCGGTTCCAGAGCGTATGATTGATAAACAGGGCATGAGCGTCGACATCCGGATGATCCCTGACAAGAAGATCCCTGAGCTCTCTGAACGAAACGAGCAGCCTGCTCTCCCCTGTTCCGGTATCCACCCTGAAAATCCCGTCATTCGAAGGGTGTTTTTCTCCGGCGGTCCAGTCATACGCTTCAGGATATCCTGTTACCGGACGCAGCTGTGCAAGCCGTCCATAGTTCAGTCCGAGAAAGTATCCTCCGTTCTGAGCCACGCCGCTGTTCCCGAAAGGTGTGTCCGGGTACCGGAACTCCCGGATGCGCTCATTTTCTGAGATATCGTACAGTACAGTAAATATTTTATGGGTTACCGGATCGCGGTCGTTAAAAAAGAACTGCGTCTCCTGAGCCCGGGGATTCCAGTACATCATGGTGCCCTGCTGGAGGTTCCATGCACGGGTTTGATCAGCCCGTCTGGCCTTGTAATTATACTGTGCATCCAGCAGAAGAATGTCAGCGGCATCTTTTGAAGCGGGCATGCGGTCCTGGAAACCGGCCTCAAGAGAAAGAATGTAACGGTCATTTCCGTTCCAGGGAATATTCTGCACATGGCCAATGTACCCAAAAAAGTGATGTTCGGGTCCGAAGGTGATCTGTTCGATTTTAATGCCGGGCTCTATTTGCTGTGAGCAGGAAGCGAGAGACAACAAAGCCAGCAATATGGCTGTACATATTGCTTTGTGAAGAGTTGTCATGTGATTTGGTTTCATATCACTTCCTTTTTAAGGATGGTCGATAAATAAAATCTCACACTAATTGCTAATATACAACAATTAACCCTCTTTCACTAACTGTCGCATTTATTACTTGAACTTACGTTATAAGTCTGTGAGAAAAAGTTTTATTATCTATTATTGTTTTTTTCCATCATCTGCGCTCCGACGCTTTCGCGCCAGGATAAAAGTTTGCCTTTCAATTTTTCTGTTATATCCGGCAGGGTACCGGCCAGGTTCTT
>CAYXFJ010000306.1:0-3205 GCA_964464265.1 uncultured bacterium | reverse complement strand
GGCCTTTCAAAAGAGGTGTCCCAGGATACGGAGCAGGAAGCAGGAAGATGAAGCTCCTTTCCCAGGCCGGCCAGCCTGCTGTTCCTTTCATGGAGGCCGGGAAAGCGCCTGGCTTCGAGCACTTTTTTCATATGGAAAAGCTTCTGGGCCCGGGTAAGATCTGTCCCTACTGTCCCGGCTGCTTCCAGTTCATTCACGATCCGCGAAACCGTTTTCCTTTCTCTCCCTGCCAGTTCCACCATCACCTGAACCATATCCGCCAGTTCCACACCGCGCATGTGATACCGGGATGCCAGATCGATCACGCGCTTCTGATCTCTTGTACTGAGGAACCTGAATACACGGGTCTGTTTCAGGGAAAGACCGTATTGTTCTATATATTCCTGCACCCGGGGGGACAGGGTGAGAAGCGAAAGGATCTCATCTTCTGAGCCGGAATACGGGGAGATCTCGAGAATAGGGAAAAAATCTTTTTCCTTCACACTGCGATTTGTTTTCAATTTTTTTAAGATGGAAAGCACTCTTGCCTTTTCCATCAGAGCCGGAATCCTGTCACTGTACTGTTCCAGCAATGCATGCCCGAACCCTTCGGTCAGGCTGGTCCCGGGCGGAAGCAAATATACGGGAACATCATTTATACGAAGCGATACTGCTGCCTCGTAGCGGCGGAATCCCGAGATCAGGCGATACTCCGTCCCTGTGCGGTGGGCCAGAAGGGGTTTGAGGACTCCGCTCGTCCTTATGGAACGGACCAGAGGTGCAGTATCCCTGACAGCTCCGAAACGAAAAAAGGAATCCTTCCGGATTTCTTTTATGGGGACGATCACAGGTTTCATACACGGAATCATTTTTGGCTCTCCTCGTTCTGTCCGCAGGGGCGTGGGAAAGTTCAGTAAGAGAAATTTCCATTCCGTCAGCCCTGTCAGTAATGCCCGCAGGTGTGCGGATACTGCTTTTCTTGGCCTGACTTCAACTTTTTAAATAACCAGAGTGCTGAGCGTTTTCACATTTAGCATGCTCATGGAGTGTACGATCAGGGATGCCTTGCTTAAATCCTGAAGATGGCTGTTCGGGCTGGTGAACCCCACGCAGGGTATACCCGCGGCATGGGCCGCTTCTACCCCGGCAGTCGAATCCTCGACGACCACGCACTCATCCGCCAGAAAGCCAAGCTGTTTCTGTGTTTCCAGAAAAATGTCCGGATGCGGCTTGGGTTTCTCTACTTTCTCACCGCTGACCACAACACTGAAATACGTGCCAAGAGAAAACCTGTCGAGCACGGACTGTATCAGATCTTCAGATGAACTGGAGGCAACCGCCATGAGTATGCCGGATGATTTCAGGGAATCGAAAAGGGGAAGTATGCCCGGAATGAGCTCAACAGAATCCCTGAATAACCTGAGGAGATTCTGCCTGTGAACCTGCCGGATCTCCTCATATGAAATCCTCAGTTCATAGCGCCGGATAAAATCCTCAAAGAGTATTTTAGCGGTCCGTCCAATGAATGCCCGGAGCTCCTCGTCAGTGGCTTCTATACCCATGGATTTGAGGGTCTGTTTCTCAGCCCGCACATGCAGGGGTTCACTGTCCACGATCACTCCATCCATATCAAAGATCACTGCCCTGAGCATTACTGCCTCCTGTCGGGAAAGAACTTTCACAAAAAAACCCAAAGAAAGGCCTTATTCTCCTTTCTTTGGGTTTTTTTGTACCGGGAGCCGGAATCGAACCGGCACGTCCCAGAGGGACAAGGGATTTTAAGTCCCTTGCGTCTACCTGTTCCGCCATCCCGGCGAATCTGGAGGCGGCGAGCGGATTCGAACCGCTGGATAAAGGTTTTGCAGACCTCTGCCTTAGCCACTTGGCTACGCCGCCAAAAAAAAGAGCGGGAAACGGGGTTCGAACCCGCGACATTCACGTTGGCAACGTGACGCTCTACCAACTGAGCTATTCCCGCACTTTCAGTTCCCCTTTCTTAACCTGTTCAGAACCGCCTCCCTTCTCTTTCGCAAAGCCATCCTGTTGCGCCTGGCAGTTCCTGCAAGAATAAAAAAGGAGATCAACATAAGGAGAATTATTAAGAGTTTCAAGGCTTTAATTTACAAAATAAAATGGAAATTTGTCAAGCATTAAAATTCCATTTATTTCTTTTTCTTCTGAAACCTCCCGACCGTGAAAAAGCTGTACATATTTCTTCCGCATCCGTTCGGACACTGGTACTTGCCAAAAACACTGAGGCACTCTTCGTAGTTTCTCACAGGCATTTTTTTTATTTTCCCGCAGGCCTCACAAGTAATGACGACCTCGCGGTAAGAGATTGTTGCCATGGCATCCGCCTGTATCCTAATTCGTTAGACATCAGTAATATAGCCCTCTAATGAACGAAAGTCAAGATGTATTTCCCTGTTTCTCTCGTGCAAGTAGTGTACCACAGGACTTATATCTTTTATGACCTGAATATTGCGTGATTGTAGCCTGTATGAACTATGAGCCCGGATTTTCCATTACACTCCTGCAGGATCCGCATTTCATTTTGTAAAAAAGAAATATTTGTTTTTATAAAATAATCATCTAAATTTATAAAACTTGAACAGATCTGAACCGTAAAACAATCATAACACTCCTTGCGTGAGAGAGGTCCGGAAAAATGAAAAAAGTCGTATATGTCCTTTTCTTGATCACAGCCAGCCTTCAGGCTCAGAATCCTGTTCCGCAAAAAGGTCTGGATGCCATCACAGCAGCATCGCTTGATCGTCATGTGAATTTTATAGCTTCAGATGCCATGCAGGGCAGGAACACACCCGGTCCTGAACTCGATTCCTGTGCCGCATATATCTCAGGCTATTTCAAGAAGCACGGGATCAGCACACCGGAAGCGTCCTCCTATTTTCAGGAATTCTTCGTCATGAAAACGCGCCTCGGAGAACCGAACACACTGGTCCTCACAACCGGGGGGGAATCTGTCACCTATGAGATCAAGACCGATTTTGTCCCTCTTTACCTGACTGCCAATGCAAAGGCTGAAGGTAATATCGTATTCGCCGGATATGGCATTACAGCTCCGGAATACGGTTATGACGATTATGAAGAGGTAGACGTCAAAGACAGGATCGTTCTGGTCTTCATACATGAACCTCAGGAGAATGACAGCACCAGTGTATTTGACGGCAAGAGATCAACCGATTACAGCAAGCTCATGGAAAAA
>CAYXFJ010000305.1:2689-3210 GCA_964464265.1 uncultured bacterium | reverse complement strand
CCTTATTGATTGATCCCTGCCAGGTCCAGAAGAAACGCATAGAGAAACGCCATTTCCCTGTACTGCTTGTAGCGGCCGGAAACACCGCCGTGCCCGGCCTCCATCTCTGTTTTTAAAAGCAGCCTGTTGGAATCGGTTTTCATGGCCCGCAGTCTGGCGACCCATTTTGCGGGTTCCCAGTACTGCACCTGTGAATCGTGAAGGCTCGTGGTGACGAGAAGGTTCGGATAGGCCTTCCTCTCGACATTGTCGTAAGGTGAATAGGACAGCATGTAATCGTAATACTCCTTCACGTTGGGATTTCCCCATTCATCGTATTCGCTTGTCGTGAGCGGGATGGTCTCGTCCAGCATGGTGGTGACAACGTCCACGAATGGCACATCGGCAATCGCTCCCCTGCAGAGGCCGGGACGCATGTTGATCACTGCTCCGATCAGAAGTCCCCCCGCACTCCCGCCATGGATGAATAATTTCCGGGGATTCGTGTACTTTTCCCTGACCAGATAATCCGCGCAGTCGAT
>CAYXFJ010000305.1:0-2679 GCA_964464265.1 uncultured bacterium | reverse complement strand
CCGTGAACGTATTCTTCTTATTGAATAGCTTCCCGTTTTCATACCACATCCTGCCCATTTCCTCTCCCCCGCGGATGTGGGCAAGCGCATAGGTAAAACCGCGGTCAAGCAGGCTTATCCTGTAGGGGCTGAACCTGGCATCCATGCTGGCTCCGTAGGATCCGTAACCGTAGAGGAGCAGGGGATTACTGCCGTTTTTCCCGAAACCTTTTCTGTATACCAGGGAAACAGGAACCAGCACTCCGTCCCGGGCAGGCGCTGACAGACGCTCTGTGACATAGTTCTTTGAATCGAATCCGCCGAGCACTTCCTCCTGTTTCAGAAGCACTTTCTCCTTCGTATTCATATTGTAGTCGAAAACTGAGTTTGGAGTGGTCATGGATGTATATGCGTAACGCAGCACCGGAGTGTCGAAATTAAAGTTAGCGCTGACATAGGCGCTGTAGGCGGGTTCTCCGAAGTCGAGATAATGCTCCGCTGTCCCGTCCCAGGGACGGATGCGCATCTGGATAAGCCCTTTGATCCTTTCTACTACCACCAGATGATCCCTGAAGATCTCGAAATACTCAAGCAGGACATCGTTTCGGTGAGGGATGACTTCCGTCCAGCTGGTTTTGCCAGTACTGCCGGCCGGTGTTTTCATGAGGCGGAAATTTTTGGCCTGATCGTTGGTGCGTATATAGAAGTGGTCTTTATAATGATCGACCGAATACTCATGGTCTTTTTCGCGCGGGAGGAAGACCCTGAAAGCGTCTTCCGGCCTGTCCGCCTCCACGTAACGCCATTCCGTACTCAGTGTTTGATAGGAAGGAATCATGATATATTTCTTGGATTTTGTCTTGAATACGGAACAGCTGAATGTGGGGTCCTTTTCTTCGAAGACAAGCCTGTCTTTGGCCGGATCCGTGCCCAGCACATGGCGATAGATCTGGAACCAGCGAAGTGTCTGGGGATCCTGTCTGGTGTAGAACAGAGTCCGGTTGTCGTTCGCCCACGCCATATCTCCTGTCACATCCGGTATGGATTCATCCATCAGGGAACCGGAATCGAGGTTCTTGAAGCGGATGGTATTAATCCGCCGTCCTACCGTGTCAACAGCGAAAGCGAGCAGGTTCTGGCCGGAGCTGACAGCCTGATCTGTCACAGAAAAAAAGCCGTGTCCCTTTGACATTTCATTCGCGTCGATCAGGATCTCTTCTTTAGCTTCGGTTGATCCCTTTTTCCGGCAGTATATTGGATATTCCTTTCCTTCCTCGTAGCGGGTGTAATAATAGTAATCGTCCATCCTGTAGGGTACGGACATGTCCGTCTGCTTGATCCTTCCCTTGAACTCCCCGAAAAGGGTTTCCTGGAGCTTTTTCGTATGGGCCATGACGGTGTCCGTATAGGCATTTTCTGCCTTGAGGTATTCGATCACCTCCGGATTGTCCCGTTCGTTGAGCCAGTAATAATCATCAGTCCGGATCTGCCCATGGGCTTCCAGCTTTGCGGGAAGGATCCTGGCAGCCGGGGGCTGCACATTCTTCTGCCCGGAACAGGCGAGAGAGAGCAGCATAAGGAACAGAACGGCGTACCGCGCATTTTTCATGAATCGCATAAATTCGCTCCTGTGATTGGAAGTTTTTATATCTGCATGCTTTGTTTACGGACGATTCAGATTGAAAGTTTTACCGGCCGCTGGTACCGGGACACATATCCCGGACCTGCGGTATTCTCTTCCCCGGCCTGCATTCCTTTCTGCCGTAATCCGGTAATCAGGACGAGAGCCCGGTGGAAAAATCTCTGAGAGGCCACCCTAGAACGCGTAACCCACGTACAGGCCGGGCCAGATGAAGAAACCACCACCCGCGATCAATCCGTAGGCGGTTCCCCGGAACATGAAGCCGCCCGGTGAGCGGTATTCAAAACCCAGACCCGTGTAAAAGTAAGTGTCTGACCCACTGTCACCGAACGGGCCTGAGTTAACGGAGGCAGACACGATAACGACACCACCTGTAAGGAAGGGAGACCCATGTTTGGGTACAAAATAATATTTTGCGCCCACCGGGATAAAGATAATCGTGGCGTTGTCTGCCGCGGAACCTCCCCCCAGAGCCGACAGGCCGACTTCCACACCTAAAGGATGGCTCAGCATGTATTGATAGGAAAAACAGTATATTGCTGCTTTGCCCAGAAGCTCGATACCGAAATCATTACGCAGACTTCTCCTGCTCTGGCCGAACAGTGCGTTCTGAAAATTCAGGGAAAGTAAAAGAATGATCCCTGCCAGAATAATGGTTCTTTTCTTCATAGAGTAATCCCCTTTTTTTGGAACCGATCATTGATCAATTAAAAACATCTTTTTCAGTTCTTCCGGCGTGGGCCGTCTTCCGTATTCGCACAGCTCAAAAGCTTCGGCGTACTTCACCTTCCCGCCTGTCTGTTTGCCGAAAAGCTCTACGAGATTCGATCTGTATTTTTCAGCCGCGGCACCATCTCTTTTTGCCATGCGTTCAACCTGGCCCTGGTATCTTTTTTCCCGCTCTGCAGGCTCTTTTGGAACGGGAATGACCTTTTCAAAATCTCCTGTTGCCCAGAGGCTCTCGATCTGGGATTCGATCTCCCATATGGCTTTGACCTTCTGATCGAAAACATCGTCAATGGGAACAACGACAGCCGGTTCGAACGGATTGGGCTTCT
>CAYXFJ010000304.1:0-3223 GCA_964464265.1 uncultured bacterium | reverse complement strand
TAAAACGAATTATGAAAGTGAATTCATTGAGACAATCGTCGGAGACATTGAACCGGGTTCATTCATCGGATTACCGCTGACCGTCGCGTATGAAAACGGACCCTTTGCAGCGATTGCGGAAGCGAATCTTACAGATTATGCAGGCATGTATCTGGACAAAAGCCCTGAAAGGGATCTCACTCTTGTCTCAAAACTATCTCCTCTCACGGACAGCAGCGGAGTCTGTGTCAGGGGTTCTTTGCCCCATGTTTCTCCCTGGAGGGTGGTCATACTGGGGGATGAGCCGGGAGATCTCATCGAATCGGATATCATTTTAAATCTCAATGAACCTTGCGCCATTTCCGATGTGTCGTGGATCAGGCCCGGCAAAGTGGCGTGGCCCTGGTGGTCCGGCAGGATGGTCAGCGGTGTCGATTTTGAAGGCGGCATGAATACCGCCACGCAACTGCATTATATCGACTTTGCCGAAGAATTTGGACTGGACTATCTTCTCATTGACGCACTGTGGTACGGCCCGCACAAAGATCCGGCTCAGGATATCACCACGTGGGTTCCGGAAATAGATCTCCCCTATATTATCAAATATGCCAGGAGCAGGGGTATAGGCATCGTTCTGTGGATCAACTGGGAGAATACGCGCGATCAGATGGATAAGGCTTTTCCGCTTTATGAAAAATGGGGCGTAAAAGGCGTCAAGATCGATTATATGAACCGGGATGACCAGGAAATGGTCAATTTTTATCATGAGGTCGTGAAGAAGGCGGCAGAACATCACCTGTTGGTGGATTTTCACGGTGCTTTTAAACCGACCGGAATCCGCAGAACGTATCCCAATCTGATCACCCGGGAAGGCGTTCTGGGCCTGGAGCATACCAAATGGAGCGCCCGGGTCACTCCTGAACACAATGTGACCCTGCCGTTCACGCGCATGCTGGTGGGACCCATGGATTACACGCCGGGTGCGTTTCAGAATGTCACAAAAGATGATTTCAAGGCGCAGTACAGAGCCCCCGTGGCCATGGGAACCCGCTGCCATCATCTGGCAATGTTCGTGGTGTATGAGAGCCCTTTCCAGATGTGCAGCGATTATCCGGGCTCTTACAGGGGTCAGGAAGGAGCTGAATTTTTAAAGGCCGTTCCTGCCACATGGGATGAAACCCGAGTGATCGCAGGTCAAATCGCGGATTACATCGCCATAGCGAGAAGATACAGGGATGACTGGTTCATCGGTGCGATGACTGACTGGGAACCGCGCTCGCTCTCTCTGGCACTGGACTTTCTGGGTGAAGGCTTGTACAGTGCCACGATATATGCAGATGGCAATGACTCCGGATCAGATCCACGGCAGGTTGAAATCACGAAAACAGAAGTTAAAGCCGCTGATACTCTTACAGCCGGAATGGGACCCGGCGGTGGATATATCGCTCATTTAAAACCGGTAGGGGACATGAAGAGGAGAGTGCATTGAAAATCAAATCGGTGGACGCAGTCTTAATGTCTTTTCCCATGCCTGAACCTGTGGAGCTTCCCTTCTGGGGCGGCAGGCGGGACATACTCAAACGGGACGCGATGCTGATCAAAGTCACGGCAGATAACGGGCTTGCCGGATTCGGACCCGGGCCTGCCCATGAAAGGGCTTTTCTGGAGATCAGGACACAGATCGGACCGTATCTGACCGGTAAGGATCCGCTCCTCTGGAACAGGATAGAACCCTGCTGGGATCCTGAAACAAATAAAACATTCCGCGCGGTGGAGATCGCATTGATGGATCTGTCTGCAAAGTACGAAGGGTGCGCTGTGTCCGAGCTTGTGGGAGGCAGGAGACGCAGCAGGATCAAACTGTACGGCAGCGCCGGGATGTACATGGAACCGGATGGATATGCAAGGGAAGCGGAGCGGATAACCCGGATGGGTTTTATCGCGTACAAGATGCGTCCGGGCATGGGTCCGGAAAAAGATCTGGAGACGGTGAGAAAGATGCGGGAGGCAGTGGGCGGTCAGATGGGACTGATGATAGATGCCCATACCTGGTGGCGCATGGGGACAAGAAATTACTCATATGAAACAGTGCTGCGGCTCATCGATGACATGGCCGCTTTCTCTCCGGTCTGGCTTGAGGAACCCCTTCCCCCTGAGGACCATGAAGCGTATGTCAAACTCAGGGAAAGGAGCCGCATTCCGCTGGCCTCGGGAGAGCATGAACACGGGGATGCAGGTTTTGAAGATCTTATCACCCGGAAAGCCGTTGATATTGTGCAGATGGATCTGTTGTGCCAGGGCGGTGTGGAAACTGCCCGCGGGATATTCCGGAATGTGGGGAAGCAGGGCCTGAGATTTGCCTTTCACTGCTGGGGTACTTTGCTCGAAGTCGCAGCGGCCGCTCAGCTGGGTATATGCTGGCCGGAAGAGGTGGTGGAGTGGCTCGAATATCCCTGTTATTCGAATTCCGGAAGGCCGGGCATGTATCCGTTCCCTCTCTCCGACGATATACTGAAAGACCCTGTCAGGATCGAAGAGGGATACCTGATCGTTCCTGACCGGCCTGGTCTTGGATTTGATGTGAATGAAGCGGTCCTGAATCAGTATCCTTACATTCCGGGACCTTGGTCCTTTTTCCATCTGGACTCCCCGCGTAAAACCATCGCTGTAACAGGCGATCACAGTGTCAAGTGGATAAAAGGAGCGTCCAATGGCTGATCCTTTATGGCTCCTGCTGATCGGTATGATCATTGTCATCGGGAGCATACTGGTTCTCAGGCTGCATGCGTTTCTGGCCCTGATTCTGGGAGCTTTGATCGTGGCGCTGATCACTCCGGACAGTATGCTGGACCGCTATGCGAAAGAGCGAAATCTGTCAGAACAGCAGATCAGCGCTCTGAAGGAACAGTCTCCGGGTGAGCAGGTTGCGATCGAATTTGGCCGTACCTGCGGCAGGATCGGGATCATGATCGCCATGGCCTCGATCATAGGGAAATGCCTGCTCGAGAGCGGTTCAGCGGAACGCATCGTCAGAACAGCTGTCAGGATAATCGGTGAAAAACATGCGCCTCTGGCCTTCTATGCCACAGGATTCATTCTGGCCATGCCTGTATTTTTTGATACGGTTTTTTATCTGATGATCCCTCTGGCAAAAACCATGGGCATACGGACAAAGAGGAACTACACGCTGCTTGTTCTGGCCATTGTGGCAGGGGGGACCATGTCCCATTCCCTGGTGCCTCCC
>CAYXFJ010000303.1:0-3300 GCA_964464265.1 uncultured bacterium | reverse complement strand
GACAGGAGGCGGGAATGTGGAACATCTTTCCGGTAAACCTGTAAGGCTGCGCTTTGTAATGAAGGATGCGCATCTTTATTCTTTTCAGGGCCGGTAACCGAAAATAAGAGCGGGAGGTTCGATGTCTTTTGATCGTTCAAGAGTATGCGGGATCGTCGTGCCGATGATCACTCCTCTCATGGAAAGCGAGGATCTGGATATTCATTCCCTTGAAAAAATGATTTCCCATTTTCTCGATGGCGGAGTACACGGTATTTTTGTCAACAGCACCACGGGGGAAGGCGTCTGCCTCACTGATGAGAACAGAAAACGGGTGCTGAAGCATACAGTCCAGGCTGTAAAGGCCAGGATCCCCGTATATGCCAATATCAGCGACAACAGCGTCAGGCGAGCCATAACCAGTCTGCATGAAGCGGAATCTCTGGGTGCGGATATCGCTGTGGCACATCCGCCATTTTACTATGCTTCCAACGGTCAGGATGAGGTTTTTGATTATTTCATGGCCATCGCCGAAGCTGCAAGCATTCCCCTCATGCTGTACAATATCCCTTCCACGACCAAAACCTTCATCAGCCTGGATACGGTGCGCCGTCTCATCCAGAATGACAGGATCATAGGGATCAAGGACAGCTCTGTGGATTTTGTTTTCCTGCAGAATCTGATTGAATTGAAAAAGGAAAGGGCAGATTTCAGGATTTTCATCGGCAAATCCAATCTCTGGGCTGCCGGCATACTCTCCGGTGCGGATGGGGGGCTGGACGGTATCTCGAACCTGATCCCCGGCAAATGCGTGGAACTTTACAACCGGATAATTACAAAAGCTGAGGGAGTATACGAGCTTCAGCGGGAAATCAACAGCATCTGGAAAGTCTACGAATGCAGGTCTTTTCTCGGCGGGATCAAGGGGGCAATGAGCCTGATCGGACTCTGCAAGCCTGTTACATCAAGACCCATTCTGAGAGCATCGGAACAAGAAATGAAGCGTATCAGGGAAATTCTCGAGAAATGGGACTTGCTTGACTGAAAATAACCGGATACTGAATGAAAAAAAGGGTTATTTATATACAAATTTGCCTGTTATCTTTCTGGACTTGACTTTTTTACAAAAATATTTTACATTCAGGAACGATTGTAGCAAACGATTGCTACTAAAATTAAAGGCATATCCTCCTGAATGTTTTGACAAAAGGCAGGAAGTGCATTTGCTTTTTTACTGATAAGATTCAGATTATTTACCCCTATATTTTTATTCAGAAAACGCTGCATCAGGATGACTAAGATTTTTAGGGCGGGAATCCTGCAAAAATCCAAGAAAAAAAATATTGAAGAGGTTCTACTGTGAAGGCGAAAACACTCCATCTGGTTTTGACGGTAAGTCTGCTGTTTTCTCTTCTGAGTCTGCAGACTCTGTATGCGGGTGTCACTGGAAAGGTCTCGGGTGTGATAAAGGACAAAGATACCGGAGCACCGTTATTTGGAGCGGAAGTGCTTGTGGAAGGAACAAACCTTGGAGCGGCTGCGGATACAAAAGGCGAGTATATGATCGTGAATATACCTCCGGGTACATACAACCTGAGATTCCGCATGATGGGATATCAGGCTACACAGGTTACGAATGTCCGCATTTTCACAGACCGGACCACAAAACAGGACTGTGGCCTGTCCACCGTTATCCTTGAAGGTGAAATGGTATCCGTAATAGCCACGCGTGAGCCTATTGAGTTCGACAGGACCAACACCTCCGCCTATGTCAGCAACGAGGAAATCGAACAGCTGCCGGTGTCATCCATATCCGAAGTCATACAGATGCAGGCGGGTGTCATCACAGACGCGGGCGGGGGGCTTCATTTCCGTGGAGGGAGAAGCCGTGAAGTCGCGTATATGATAGACGGGATCCCGGTGACCAACTCCTTTTCGCAGGGTGGGGGTTCCAATGTGTCGGTCGAAAACAATTTCGTCAAGGAGCTTCAGGTCATTACCGGAACCTTTAATGCGGAATACGGATCGGCACAGTCAGGTGTGGTCAACGTGGTCACTAAGGTGCCTGAAAGTAAATTCCATGGTTCGCTCGAAGCGTTGACCGGTGGATATTATTCACCCGATAAACCCATGTACATCGGCCTTGATACATACCGTCCGCTCGATGAAATGGAAGTGAAATTTTCCATCAGCGGTCCCATCCCTATTCCAAAAAGTCTCGGTCAGCTGGGATTCTTCCTGAACGGCCGCATTGTGGATTCCAAAGGGTATCTGAACGGGGAGAGGCGGTACATGCCTGAAGACGGCTGGGAGATCGAAGTGTACAGGGAATGGTACAGGGCGATTTATGATCCTGAAGACACATTCATCATTCCACTGCCGGATTCGCTGCACACGGGAGACCGCTCCTTCGTGCAGATCAACCAGCATAAGAGTTACAACTACAACGCCAAGCTGATGTACAGGCCTTTCAGTAAACTGACCCTCGCTTACAATCTGTTCTTAAGCAATTCGCACGGCCGGGGATACAGCAACTCCTTCCGGTTCTGTCCTGATGGCATTGGCAGGGGATATTCCAACGCAACCACGCATATGGTCACCCTGACCCATGTACTGACGGAGAAACTGTACTACAATCTCAGGTACTCCCATCAGCTGACCGGCAGCAAGTCATACATGTATGAAGACCCCAATGACCCCCGTTATCAGACCACCGCTGTCAACGCCTGGGATCCTGGTAAGGTCACAGGTATCGATTTCGGCGGTATCAATGATTGGGACAGGAGCTGGTTCGATCAGAAGATGCATCTCACCAACGGAGATATCACCTGGCAGATCAGTAAAGTGATTGAGATCAAGGCCGGATTTGACGCCAAATGGTACGAGTATCACTACAAATCCGCTCCCATGCGCGAGGTGTTCGGATACGAGGAAATGCAGTTCCCCTATACTCAGAAGGAAATCGAGGAGTACGATCTGACATGGGAATATTTCAGGGACACTACGGCCAGTTTCCCTTACGGTACCCTCAAGATACGCGAGAGCAATCCGGATTCTACCCGGGATGAACAGTATTTTGTGGAATACACACGCAAGCCCAGAGAGGGTTCCGGATACATCCAGACCAAGCTGGAAATGGGGGAGATCATACTCAATGCAGGTCTGAGACTGGATTCCTATTTCCCGCGTGACAGGTACTGTCCGGATTACTCGAAAGTATTCCCGGAAATCGTGGGTCACCCATCGTATTACATACAGGCCAAAGGAAAATACCAGCTGAGTCCCAGACTGGGACTTTCATTCCCCTTCTCGGACAGGGGT
>CAYXFJ010000302.1:0-3307 GCA_964464265.1 uncultured bacterium | reverse complement strand
TTGAGGTCAATCGGGCCTTTTTTCTTTATTTTTCTTAGTTTAACCGGACACTAATAATGTCAGATAATTTCTGATAGAGCTCCGACTCGGGTATGCCCGTGGTGCGAATGATACGTGTCTGTGCCAGGATACGCGGCATACACTTTTTTATTTCCGGCAGTACAGTGTTCTCCATCATGCAAATCATTTCCGACGGAACCCCTGGAAGAATGAAGAAATCCCTCCCCCTTTTCCTGAACATGAATCCGGGGGCTGTACCCGTCTGGTTCCGGATACACCGGACCTTTCCAGGTATCATAGCCTGGCGAACGTTACAGTCAGCCATGATCTTCCCCCGCTTCCGGAATCTTTCTTCAATGTCCGCCAGTATGGCGGGATCGAGCACGAGTTCTGTACAGAGGAATCGGGCTGCAGAGTCGCGTGTCCTGTCATCGCTGGTGGGGCCGAGCCCCCCTGTTAAAATGATAATGTCCGAACGTCCGGCGGAACGCTTCAAAGCATCCAGAATATCCTCTTCTTCATCTCCGATCGTCGTGGAATATCTCACCCGGAGACCCAGTCCGGATAGCGCTGCGCCTATTGCCGCAGCATTGGAGTTCACCGTCATGCCGGAGAGCAGCTCGTCACCCACCGTGATGATTTCGATGACCATGAAGGGATTTACCTCAAAAAAACAAGAAGGATTGCCCGGAAGACGAGGTTGGCGCATATCCCGGCCAGGACATCATCCACCATGATACCCCAGCCTGCAGGAGCTTTCTGGGAACGGTTGATCGGGAAAGGTTTCACAATGTCAAACAAACGGAACAGGAAGAAAGCGCCCAACCACACTGTCCACTTGAATTGTCCGGGAATGAAGAGAACCGATATCCACATCCCCACAACCTCATCAATCGTAATGATAGAGGCATCGTGTCCCTCTTTTTTTTCCACCTCTGTCGCTGCCCGGACACCGAGGAAAAAACAGGTGACTATTGTCACGAGCAGCGCCATTCCCCTCAGTTCCGGTATCGCCAGAAAGAGGATAAGAGCTGCAAGGCTTCCCACCGTTCCCGGAGCAATGGGGAAATAACCGGTAAAAAGCGTTGTTGCGAAGGCATAATTAATTTTTTTAAGCATGCGTTCAGAGTTCAGATGTTAGAAGGTACGAAGATACGGTATATATCATTGGCAACCTGGCGCACATGAGATTTGTTCTCATAGAGATAAACGAATCCAGAGAGTAAGGTGACTGCCATGATCACCATCATCCCTGCAGGTATCAATCCATTCTTTTCAACCCAGCCCAGAATCCCGGGCCACGGATCCCCCCTTCCATCGATAAAAAGATGGATCAAAAAAATGATATAGATAAAACCATATTGAGAGAACGTTTTAATCTTGGCCAGACGGTTGGTGACAACGGGTTTTCCTTTCAGGATGCTGTAAGACCGGAGCAGCGTGATGATGAAATCGCGGATCACCACAACGAGAACCATCCAGGTGGGCAGATAGCCCAGAACATTGAAGCAGATAAAGGCCGACGATACCAGAATTTTATCAGCCAGCGGATCCAGAAATTTGCCGAAACTGGATACATATCCGAATTTGCGCGCTGTAAAACCATCATACCAGTCCGTCAGCGATGCCAGGACAAAAACGATCAGGGAAGCTATCCGGGCCGGGCCGTTGTGTACGAACAGTAACAGTACGAACACCGGAGTCAGCAGTATACGAAGAAGTGTCAGCTGGTTTGGAAGCGTCATTTCATTCCCGTCTCTGAATCCATACTTGACAGGCCGCGTTCGTTCACATAAGGATTACAATTCCAACCTTCCTTCAATCGCCTTCGCGACCGTCACCGCATCATTGAATTCAAGGCTGCCACCGAAGGGGATTCCTCTGGCTATTCTCGTTATTTTCACCTGAAGAGGTCTCAACAGTTTCGCCAGTCTTGCAGCGGTCATCTCTCCTTCTACAGTGGGATTGGTCGCGATGATCACCTCCGAGACATCACCGCCCACCCTTTTGATCAGTTCCTCCAGACGGAGATCCTCTTCTCCGACCCCGTCAAGAGGAGAAAGGCTGCCGCCGAGTACATGGTACAGTCCGCGGTAACTGCCGGTTTTTTCGATGGCCAGAAGATCCTTGGGTTCCTCAACAACACAGAGGGTATGAAAATCCCTCCTGGCATCCCTGCAGATATTGCAGGGATCTTCATCGGTCAGATTATAACAAATAGAACAATTCCTGACCTTTTCTTTCAGTTCCAGTATGATCCGGCTTAAGTTGTCCGCTGTATCCCTGCCGTCCGTAAGCAGGAACAGGGCTATTCTCTGCGCTGATTTCTCACCTATACCCGGCAGAGAGGCAAAAGCCCGGACCAGTTTTTCCAGTGTTTCGGATGAATAGCCCAACTTCTCATTCCTATATTGTAAGGCCTGGTATTTTCATGCCCGGAGGCAGGCCTCCGAGAAGACCGCCGGCAATTTTCTGCATTTCCTGCTGTGCCATTTCCCGCGACTTCTCGAGAGCCTGGTTAGCAGCCGCCGTGATCAGATCCTCAAGCATTTCAATATCATCGGCATTCACAACCTCAGGATCTATGGAAACAGAAACTACATTTTGTTTGCCTGTCACCTTCACTGTCACCATTCCTCCCCCGGCCGCCCCCTCCACGGTCATCCCTTCCAGTTTCTCCTGCATTTTATCCATTTCTTTCTGCATCTTCTGTATCATACCGAACTGCGAAGCCATATTTATTTTGACCATTGTCTTATCTCCTCCGACTACTCCACAATTTCCGCCTCAAAATCTTCAATCATCTTTTTTAGTTCCGGATTCTTCTCTTCAATTTCCTTCAGATCTTTCGCTTTTTGTGCTTTCGTACCAGGGCTCTCTTTCCGGGGCATATCAGTTTTAATGCACCGCAGATGCAGGGGGGTTCCAAAAACTTCCTCGAGTACTTCCTCTACCATGCCCTTGCTCTTCATGACCCTGTCGATATTGAAACCGCAGGAGAGTCCGAAGGAGATCTCCACTGTCTGCTGGTTCAGACCCGTCAGTTCTCCTTCCTGAATGAATGAACCCACAGTGACTTTTTTGGCCTTCAATTTCTGTATGAAGGTATCCCATTCTTTTTTAACCACCTCGAAAGTGATCCTGGTGACCTGGCCGGTGGATTTGTCCTTGAGACCGTCTCCGGTATTCGATTCAGGGATAGTCGCGTCATCATGAGGATTATGACCCGGATTTTGATCCGGATTATCCGGTTTATCGTGTCCTGTTTCCCGGTGCTTTTCATGCGCCGGGCTCTCAGTGCTTTTCT
>CAYXFJ010000301.1:0-3314 GCA_964464265.1 uncultured bacterium | reverse complement strand
AACGCCGACGGCATCCGGCGCGATTGGCCACGCGTGCCCCTGCCGGCGACAAGGGACCGGCGCAGGTCTACTCCACCGTCGTAAGCCGGAAGGAGGCCGCACACAAACCGACCCGCTACAGGACCTTCGTCCTTCTGCTCATCCTGGTCGTCCAGAAACAGTCTGATGCCAATACGGTCGGTGTTACAAAAGAGATCAAAAATCAGCTGCCCGGAATCATGAATGAGCTTCCCCGGGGAGTTGAGGTGGAGATCATTTACGATCAGGCAGACTTCATCAACCAGTCCATGTCCAACCTTGGGAACACCGCTATACAGGCTATATTCCTTACTATTCTGGTACTTCTCTTTTTTATGCGCAATATCCGGACCTCCCTGATCGTGGCTCTGTCCATCCCCATCTCCATGATTGTGACATTCGCTGTTATGGATCAGGCAGGCCTGACACTGAACATTATATCCATGGCGGGTCTTGCACTTGCCGTGGGAATGCTTGTCGACAATTCAATCGTAGTAATGGAGAGCATTTTCAGGCACAAAGAGATGGGAAAGGAAGCCGCAGAGGCTGCTGAAATTGGAGCAAAAGAAGTGTCCATGGCCATTACAGCCTCGACACTCACCACCATAGCGGTATTCGTGCCCGTACTCTTTGTACCCGGGCTCGCTGGTGAACTGTTCAACGATATGGTGGTAACGATCTGTTTCTCCCTTATCGTTTCTCTGAGCGTGGCATTGACTCTGGTACCCGTTCTCGCATCCCGTGTACTTAAGGTCAATACAGCAGGCGATAACAGAACATTGTTTAAAAGGATCGCGATCGTTGTAGGTTCCTGGGTCGATTCGCTTAAGGCATTCTATGTGAAATCGCTTAAATGGGCACTCTCTCATAAGAAAACAGTTATTTTAACAACAGCCGGCCTGTTCCTTCTCTCCGTGGCTATTCTGGTCACCCGGGGAGGCGAATTCATTCCGGAAAGCGATCAGGGATTTGTGCAGATGACCATAGAGCGTTCTCCTGGAGTGAGCCTGTCATCCATGGAAGAGACCGTTCATAATCTGAACGCCATTATCAAGGAACATGTGCCGGAATCCGAGCTGGTCTATACCAATTTCGGACAGGGCGAGGGAATGATGGCCGCATTCTCCGCCAGTGCCTCGAACCAGGGGGAAACCATGGTCAAACTGACTTCAAGGAGCAAACGAGACCGTTCTCTAGAAGAGATACAACAGGATCTGAGGGATCGTTATCAGGCTGTTCCCGACGTCGATGTCAGTTTCGAGGACCCCAGTGCCCAGATGTTTTCCGGGGGCGGTGATATCAATATCCAGATTTTCGGTCATGATCTGCAGGTTGCCGAAGCCCTGGCCAATGAGATCGAGGAAAAAATTAAAAATGTGAGGGGTGTGGCCAATACGGAGATCAGCGTCAAAGAATCTGCCCCCGAACTCAAAATCAATCTCGACCGTCAGCGCATTGCAGATCTGGGTCTCAGTACAGCTCAGATCGGGCAGATCGTCAGTACCAGTATTCTCGGCAGTGTTGTCACACAATATCGTGAGGGCGGTAACGAATATAATATCCGTGTACAGCTTAAAAAAGAAGCCAGACAGAATAAATCGGACATCGAGAATATTCTGATCATGACACCTGCGGGCAGGCAGATCCCGCTCCGCGCTATCGCTACCGTCGATTATGGCACTGCACCTCTCGAGATCGTCCGGGAAGACCAGGAGCGCATGGTCAGCATCACCGTGGACATCTCAGGAAGGGATCTGAGGACAACCACGAGTGAAGTCCGTCAGGTTCTCGATACGATCAGCGTTCCCAGCGAGATGCGTATCGATATCGGAGGAGCTGCCGAAGAAATGATGGAATCCTTCCTCTATCTGGGAATCGCCTTCGGAGTTGCCATGGTACTCACCTACATGGTAATGGCATCACAGTTCGAGTCGTTTCTGGATCCTTTCATCATTCTCTTCACCATCCCGCTCTCTATCATCGGAGTGGCAGTGGCCCTGTTCCTTACAGGTACCACGGTGAACGTGATGTCCCTGATCGGTATCATCCTGCTTGTGGGTGTTATTGTAAACAACGGGATCGTACTCGTGGACTACACTAACCAGCTCAGGGAACAGGGAAAGGAAATGTTGGATGCTATTTTTCTGGCAGGTGAAGCCAGAATGAGGCCGGTTCTCATGACAGCCCTGACAACTATTCTCGCCATGGTTCCGCTGGCGCTGGGCATAGGTGAAAGCGGCGAATTATGGGCACCCATGGCGCGAAGTGTCATTGGTGGTTTGACCGTCGGTACAGTGCTCACTCTGGTCGTTGTTCCCGTCATTTATGCTATTATGGAAACACTCAGCGCGAAACTGAAACTGAAGAGAAAATCGAGAAGTGAGAGACGGTCGAAAAAACGTCTGGCAAGAGCATAATGATAAATAAAAAGAATTCTTAAAGGAGCATCCTGTCCAATACCACAGGCTCTGTTATACAAAAAACCCGGTACCGCAAGGGTACCGGGTTTTTCTTTTTATCTACTGAATAAGACGCTTCCTGAGTCTCCGGATGGCCAGATAACTGACCACCGGTATGAGGATCAGGCAGTACAGAAGATCCAGAAAAAGACTCTCATGGAATTTGCCGAGGCAGAAAGCTCTCACCAGCCGGACCGTATGGGTCAGGGGCATGATTTCAGCGACAGGCTGAAGCATTTTCGGAAGACTGCTGACCGGAAAGACGACTCCCGAGAAAAAAAACATCGGCGAAAGCACTCCCGTAAAGAAGAAATTGAAATGGTTAAGGGTCTTGACGAAGGAGGTCACCAAAAGGGCTATGGCACCAAACACCAGACCTGTAAGCAATCCGGCAAACGGCGAGATGAGGCTGTATGAAACCGGCACTACCTGGAACACGATCACGATAATCAGCACAGCGAAAGAGAAGAAAAAACCCTTTGAACCTGCCCAGATGAGCTCCCCTACCAGCAGGTCATTCACGGTAATGGGCGCTGCTAGCATTCCATCGTACACTTTGTCAAACTCCAGCCTGATGAAAGTTCCATAAGTGCATTCAAAGGCAGAAGTATACATGCTAGATGTGACGAGGAGTCCGGATGCGAGGAATTGCAGATACGGAACCCCATCCATGGAAAGTATGTATTTGCCCAGCCCCAGTCCTACACCTGCCAGAAAGATCAGAGGCTCCAAAAAAAGCGGCAGCCCGTTGCTGACGGTCAAGCAGACCGGCCAGGGCCGCGCCGTCTACATCGCCGTCCCGCTCGAGCGCGCCATCGCCCAGGGCGACCCGTGGGC
>CAYXFJ010000300.1:0-3338 GCA_964464265.1 uncultured bacterium | reverse complement strand
CCTATTCCCGCCTCAAGCAGGACGATCCCGTATATGCAGGCATGGTCCAGAGTGTGGATGAAAGTGTCGGTTCCGTTCTGGATTCTCTTGAAAAACTGGGAATCAGAGAAAATACGGTGGTAATATTCGCCTCTGATAACGGAGGCCTCAGCACGCTGGTCAACCGCAACGCACCCACATCAAACAAACCGCTCAGGGCAGGGAAAGGCTGGCTTTACGAGGGTGGCATTCGTATTCCCCTGATCTTTAACTGGCCCGGGCACATTCGCCCCGGCCTTTTATGCCCGGATCCGGTGATCACTACAGACCTTTTTTCGACCCTCCTGTCCCTTGCAGGTCTCGACCCAGAAAAATATGCCACAGACGGGACCGATCTCTTTCCTTTTCTTGAAGGGAAATCCGGAAAAAAAGAACGGATTCTCTACTGGCATTTCCCCCATTATCACGGCTCAGGAAATACTCCTTCGAGCGCTGTACGCTGTGGCAATTTCAAACTGATCCGGTGGTATGAAGATGATGTCATGGAACTTTACGATCTGGAAAAAGATCCTCACGAGACAACGGATCTGGTCAGTTTACAGCCGGACAGGGCAAAAGAACTTTATCAGATGCTGCAGAACTGGCTGTATGAGGTTCATGCCAGTCTGCCTAAACCCGATCCGCATGTCTTCTGATCAGGTCCAGGAAGATTTTGCCGTACAGGTGCGCACATACATTGCAGGCCCATCCGGCATCTTCCACTCACGGTGATCAGGATCCTCTTCCGGCAGAAATCCGTTTCACAGCAGCTCCAGTGCAATAGATAACGGTGCCAAGGACTACCATCGTCGCTCCCGCAGGCAAATCCAGATAACAGGACAGGAACAATCCACCCAGCATACATACCACGTTAAACACAATGGAAAAAAGAATCACTGCCCGGTAATTCTTTGAGAACAGAAGTCCGAAGCTGGCCGGTAGGACCACAAGTGCGGACACCAGAATAATTCCCACGATCTTGATACTGATCACAATGATCAAAACAAAGAAGAAAAAAAGAATTCCGTCTAAAAGTTCCGTTCTGACACCACTGATAAGCGCGACCTTTTCTTCAAAGGTGATAAACAGCAGGCGGTGGAAAAAAACGATCAGGAAGGGAATGAACACTGCCATAGCTCCAAGCGTAAGGTACAGATCCTCTGTATGTATGCCCAGTATATTGCCGAAAAGGTATCCCTGAAGGTCAAAGGTATATGCTTTTTTAAGAGAAATCAAAATGGCTCCGAGCGCCATGGAGAATGAAAAGAAGATACCGATCCCCGTATCATAGGTGATCCTGCCGTACTTGACCAGTTGACGTATCAAAAAAGCAGAAACCAGGCAGAAAAAAAGGGATGTATAAAAGGGATGTATATCCAGAAAAATTCCCAGTGCGACGCCGCCGAAGGCTGTATGCGCAATACCAGCCCCCAGAAAGGACATTTTCCTCGTCACGACAAAAAAGGAGAGCAAACCGAACAGAATGCAGAGCATCAGGCTCATGACAAAGGCATTCTGAAAAAAGTGGAATTCAAATAAAGATTTCATGTTCGTTTTTCACATGTCCGGCAATGTTCATCATGAAGCAGAAAATTCATGTCCTTGCCAAAAACCTTGACCATCGTCTCTGTTGTCATGCATTCCTGTGGTTTTCCGTGAAAATGGATCTTTCTGTTCAGACAGGCGATTTGATCTACAATCTTTGAGACTGAACCGATGTCGTGTGAAACAAAAAGAATAGTAAGATCTTCCTCATCCCTCAGCTGCCTGAGCAGTTGATAGAATGCATCCTGAGCTACTGCGTCGAGACTTGTGGAAGGCTCATCAAGTACAAGAAGTTTTGGCTCTGCAACAAGAGCCCTGGCAATAAGCACCCGCTGCTGCTGTCCAGCCGAGAGGCTTCCAAAATGGTGCTTTCTCAAATGCAGCATATCTACCCTGTCAAGAACCTTTTCGATCCGCTCGTGCACGTTTTTGTGGTCAGATGCGGGTTCCCGTCGTCTCGCATGAACCGCCATGGCAACCACATCAGACACATTTACCGGGAACAATGGATCATAACGGCTGTGCTGGGGAAGATATCCGACAGAACCTGTTTTCTGTATCTCTCTGGGGGATTTTCCAAGAACTTCGATATTCCCCCGAAAAGGCTCTATTAAACCGAGCAAAGCATGGATCAGTGTGGTCTTGCCTCCGCCATTGGGTCCAACGATGGATACGATCTCCCGGAATCCTGCTGTCAGACATATGCCTTCTAGAACGACTTTTTCCTGGTACCGGACCCATACATCATTCATCGATATCATCATTTCATTTTTCATAAGTCACTTTTTTTACTGGTTCAGGGCTTTCGCCAGCGCGTGTGCATTGAATGACATGAGCTTGATATAACTGTTTTTATTGGTATCGTCAGGATCCCCCAGTGTATCCAGGACGACGATCCTGCCCCCTATTTCATCCCTTAGACTGAACGCAGCCCTGTCCTGCTGTTTGAGATCAACTACAATGACCTTCGTATTGTCCATGTCTGCCTTCCGGATAATGGTCTGAAACTTACTCACGGAAGGTTCATCTCCATGTCCCTGCTGGAGCGTTGCCGTGATTTCCAGACCATAATCCTCTGCAAAACGGTCCCAGGCTGGATGCCACTGAATGAATCGTTTATTCTCTGTAAATTGGAACAACCGGTTTATGACCTTGTCCAGGGAATCAAGACGTACCTGAAAATCAATAAGATTCGTTTTGAAGACCGTACGGTTCTCAGGATAATGGCCGGAAAGGATCCCCGTGATTTCTTCTGCAATCCGGCCGGCATTTTTTACAGAAAGCCATATATGGGGATTGAAGTGAACCTGGTCTCCTCCATGAAGAAGATCTCTGTCTTTTCGTGTCATATTCCCGGAGGGTACTTCTTCATGAGTTCCGTCATCGATAAGATAATGTATTTCTGTATCTTCTTTCAGATAGCGTACCATCCACCCGTCGAATTCAGGGTGTACACCGATATAAAGTTCCACGTTCTCCAGTCTGTGAACAAGGGAAGGCGAAGGTTCATAAAAATGCGGATTTGCGCCTGCAGGAACTGAGGAAATAACGGACAGAGTGCTGCCGCCTATACAGCGGACGATATCGCATACCGGGAAAATAGAGGTGGCCACTGCAGCCGTGTTCTCTCCACCGGGTCTATTACGGCAACTCACTGACATAACCAGAAAAAAAAGCCCGGCTTTTCCCGTGAATAGAGTAAATCGTTTCATAAGGATGATTAAAGTATTGATAATGATCATAATAATAGATCTCCATTCAAAGCGGGAAAAGCC
>CAYXFJ010000299.1:2127-3340 GCA_964464265.1 uncultured bacterium | reverse complement strand
GAGGGGCTTCACATCCTTGCCAATATAGTTTCTGATGATCTCAATGCAATGGCATCCCATATCTACGATTGCGCCGCCTCCAGCCCTCTTCAAATCCCAGAACCACTCACTGTGGGGTCCTGGATGGGTTTCCCTTGACCGGACCCAGAGCACATCTCCCACGGCTCCCCGTTTGATAGCATCGAGCGTTTTCAGTGATTTCGGGGTATAGACAAGGTCTTCCAGGTATCCATGAAAAATCCCTGCTTTTTTTACAATCCCAAGAATGTCTTTCGCTTCCGCTGCATTCCGTCCCAGGGGTTTGGTGCACAGCACGCTCTTCCCCGCTCTTGCAGCTTCAGTTACGGCTTCTTTGTGCAGGTCATTGGGCAATCCCACTACCACAACATCAACCTCCGGATCGTTGATGGCTTCCCGTATATCGCTTGTCCATCTGGGAATGTCCCATTTTTTGGCAAAATCCCTGACATTTTTATCCAGGGAACAGATCATTCGCACACGGTCCTGCTTCCGGTGACTGTGAAGAGCCATTGTGTAAAACATGCCTATCAGACCGCTGCCCAGCATGCAGATATTATGGGGTCTTTCCATTTTGACCTCCCTTCATCCGAACCGTTGAATCTGGTTCAGGCCACAGAGTGCGCCAATCCCATGATCCTTCACACCCGGTACTATTCCTTCAGGATAAACCGTTTTTCCCGTCTTCTCCCGCATTTCGCGGAATACGAAGATCTATTCTTTCTTTAACGCATCCTGCGAGCTGTCAAATAGCCTTAGTTTCAGGCCGGTGACCTTCTGTCCCTCGACTTGAAATGCAATCTCGGCATCAATGTCTTTTGAAAAGAAAACCGTCTCTGACCTGGCATAAAGAACACGCTTGGGATTGCCGGAATACTGGAAAGTGAGACGATTCCCTTCCTTTGAAATGACGATGTTCTTCTGTTCGCCATAGATTCCGGCATAAGAATCCAGAAGTTTGGATGCAACCGTGACCTCGGCCTGAGGAGCAGGTGGCAAAATATCAGCGGGGGGCTGTTCCAGATCCCTTATCCAGAGATTTCTGAAACGGACAGGATTCCCATGATCCTGCAGAACAAGCGGCAGCCTGTCCGGATGAGCCTCATACACAACGTCCCCCATCCATGTCACTGCCCCCTTGAGCTGTACATGGTCATGAACAAGAACACCATTGTGGAACAAAGTAACAGTTGCC
>CAYXFJ010000299.1:0-2103 GCA_964464265.1 uncultured bacterium | reverse complement strand
CCCATCTCTGTCAAACCTGGGTCGGTGGAATACAATATCGTAGCTCTGCCACTGACCGGGTGGCAGGCAGGCATTCACCCTGGGCGGATACTGGCTGTATATCGATGCAGCCTGGCCGTCCGGGTAAGTGAAATTGTCATAAGAATCCATGACCTGTATTTCGTACAGCCCCATGAGTATCACTCCGCTGTTTCCTCTTCCCTGCCCCTTTCCTTCAACACGTGCCGGTGAAGCCCATTCCACATGAAGCTGGCAGTCCCCGAAATTCTGATAGGTTCTTATCGTACCGGCTCCCCTTTTGACTTCCATATGACCGTCCGTAACGTTCCAGCCTGCAGGCGAGCCGTCCTCTCTTCTCCACTGTCCGAGATCCTTCCCGTCAAAAAGGACAACTGCATCGGAAGGTGCTTTCCCTGGCTTTTCCTGTGTACCGGGCACAGCGGGTGTTACAAGAGGGGGTTCCGGCCTGGAAATATCATGCAGTTTCCATCCACTGAACTGCTGAGCAAATGAAACCTGCGTGGAAATCGTATAGAGCCCGAAGGATAAGAGAAAACCCGATAAAACACCGCGTTTGTTCTGCTTTTTCATGGTAGCTCCTTTGTCCTTATTATTGGGATTGCATGATAAAAAACAAATCTGTTCTGAAATCAGGTTTCCCACTGCTTCCTGATTTTCAGGTTCTTCTGTATCAGTTCGTCACGCGTTTGAACACAGAGAGCGGTACGCAAACCATCCGGAGGCGTATGCATACAGTAGTCCACAAGGCGCCCGACAGTAGAGGTAGCCACATGCATTCTTGTATCGGAAGAAGCATAGTAGATGAAAAGATCTCCGTTCTTTTTTGCAACCCATCCGTTGCTGAAAACCACATTGGATACATCTCCCGTCCTTTCTTCTCCCCGGGGACCGATGAGAAGTCCGGCAGGCCTGGAGACCAGCCTGGAAGGATTTTTCAGATCGGTCATAAAACAGTAGAGGACATACCTCAGACCTGCCGCACACATACGCACACCGTGAGCCAGATGAAGCCAGCCTTCCTCTGTCTTTATCGGAGGAGGCCCCATACCGTTCTTGGCTTCATTGATGGTATGATACCTTCTCTCTTCTATGATGGTCTCCTCATGGATCACGGCCTTTTCAATATGGTCTGCAAGTCCCCATCCTATACCTCCGCCTGAACCTGTATCTATGAACTCGTCCATCGGACGTGTGTAAAAGGCATATTTCCCGTTCACAAATTCCGGATGGAGAACCACATTGCGCTGCTGAGGAGAGGGTGTTTTAAGGTCCGCAAGACGCTCCCAGTGGATAAGATCCTTTGTTCTGGCAATACCTGCCTGTGCCAGAGCAGCCGATAGTTCTCCTTTCGAATCCTTCCTTTCTGAACAGAATACACCGTAAATCCATCCATCCTCATGCTCTGTCAGGCGCATATCGTATACATTGACATCCCCATCATCTGTCTCGGGCATGAGTATGGGATGCTCCCGGAAGCGGAATCGGTCTATTCCGTTATCGCTCTCTGCCACAGCGAAAAAGGATTTCCGGTCATTTCCCTCCACACGCGCCACCAGCACGATCCTGTCCTTCCATTCCATTGCTCCCGCGTTAAACACAGCATTGATGCCCATCCGTTCCATGAGATAGGGATTGGTTTCACGGTCGAGATCATATCTCCAGTACAGGGGCGTATGTTCTCGGGTCAGAACCGGATATCTGTATCTGTAAAAAATACCGTTTCCGGGTTCTATTCTTATGTTTTCCCTTTGAATGAGACGCTCATGTTCCCGGGAAAGACATTTCCACCTCTCATCGAAATCCATTTCATGATGCATGATGACCTCAAATCATTTTGTTCTGGCAGAAGGTTTAAAGAAAAACACAAGGGCCAGTGCACTGAGCACGGTTAAAGCGCAGGGGATCAGAAATACTTTTGTCCAGTCGGTCACCTGATTTACGGTAAAATAGTTCTGGACGGCTCCTGCGAAGAGACTGCCCAGATAATTGCCTACACCGTAGATAACCAGTGTGATCAGGCTTTGCGCCGAGTGGCGAATGTCGCCGGGAGCCACTGTATCGAAGTAGATGAAGGCCGCTGTA
>CAYXFJ010000298.1:0-3356 GCA_964464265.1 uncultured bacterium | reverse complement strand
CGGCCGTGGCGGCGCTATTAACACCGCGGAATGGGTTCGGTCGGGCCGTCTTCTTCGCGGGCAAGGGCGGTGTGGGAAGACGAGCGTGTCCTGCGCGGCGGCGGTTCACGTGGCCCGAATGGGTTTCAAGACCCTGCTGCCCGACCATCCTGTTCTCCGCTTCGCAGTGGCTCAGGATTACCGGGCATTCTATGAGTGGGAGACAGAAGAGAGACGGGAGCTTGGATATCCCCCATGGGGAAGAATGGCTGCCGTTCGTTTTCTCGGCCCGGACGAAGCGGCAGTTTTGAAAACAGCCTCAGCCTTTTGTTCGATCCTTCCGGCAAGTGAGGACTATACAGTACTCGGTCCTGTTCCTTCGCCTCTGGCGCGCATCAAGTCCCTTTACCGCTACCAGCTGCTCATCCGGGGGCATGAGAAGGATTCCTCCGGCAGGACGCTGCGAAACGCTCTCCGAAAGGCCATCGCGACTTACGGGCAGAATATGCAGTCTGAAGTCCGGATGCATGTGGACATAGATCCTGTGGACCTGATGTGAACCCCCGCTTCAAATTGCAAGCAAAACTGTGCAAAATGCATGATTAATTCCGACAAAATAGCCGGATAGGACTGCTGGCTCATTTTTTGCAGTTTGACATAAGGATTTTTATGGGCTTGGATGGAAAGACCGAATTGCCGGAAGAAAAAAAGACATCCAGGGGGAATGTACGGAATTCATCCAGTAAAACGGAACGTATTGGCATTATATCGGATGTACATGCCAATATCGAGGCGCTCGACGCTGTTCTGGAAGCGATTAAACGTGAGGGAGTAAACCGGATTTTCTGTCTGGGGGATATCATAGGTTACGGCCCGGATCCTGATCTCTGTATCAGCAGGGTGCGAGGAGCAGCTGATGTGATCGTGAGGGGGAATCACGAACATGGGGTACTGGATATAAATGCTGCCGATGGATTCAACGAATTCGCGTACAAAGCTATCCTCTGGACAAGGAAAGTACTGGATGAAAAAGCATTGGATACGATCAATACCTTCCCTTTCACCTGGAAAGAGGGAGAGATGACACTGGTTCATGCGACACCCGATGCACCTGAGGAATGGTACTATATTTTCAATTCCTATGAGGCAGGTCCGTGTTTCGCTTCTTTTGATACCACTCTCTGTTTCACGGGACATACGCATGTACCTGGCACCTACATCCAGAACAATAAGGGCAGGATCCGTTTCGATCCTTCTCCCTCCATACAGTTCGAAGAGGGAAACCGGTATATGATCAATGCAGGAAGCGTGGGACAGCCCAGAGACGGTGATCCCAGGGCTGCGTACGGGATTCTGGATCTTGAGGCCGGAGAATTTTATGTGGAGCGTTGTGATTACGCGGTGGAAGAAGTACAGAAGAAAATGAAGGAAAAGCGCCTTCCGGAATACCTCTGGAAGCGCCTTTCAAGAGGGGAATGAAGCAGACTGGAGCCCGGCATGGAGGACCGTTCACACATATCGGCCTTGACACAGGATCAGTTCGAAGAACTCTCTGAATGTCTTGCGCAATTCGCTGTCAAACTGGGTGTAAGCGCTGTGTTCTTGGTGACCGGCTCAGGGGAAATCCTTGCGAAAAAAGTTCGCCCGGGCTGGACAGCGGATGACACGGTTCTGTCCACTCTTGCTGCCGGCAGTTTTGCAGCAGCCAACGAAATGGCCTCCGTTCTCAATGAGCCGGCGAATTTCGAAATGGTGCTTCATGAGGGCAGAACCCGGAATGTGTTCGTCTGCAATGTAAACGGATCATTTTTTCTCATCGTGATATTTGAAAAGGGCGTGGCACTCGGTCTTGTGAGACTCTTCACCCGGAAGACCGTTGAGAAGCTCATTCCTGTGCTTTCCAGAAAGCAAATGGCCCCGTTAAGAACGGACAACCTGTTCGACGACCGCTTCGGATCGCTTCTGGATGATGCACTGGACCGGTCGTTGAAGGAGAAAAGTTCATAATCCTTGCAAAGGGATAGACCATGTTCATACATTGGGCGCTTGGAGAAATTCATCTTAAAATTGTCTACTATGGACCGGGTCTGAGCGGAAAAACGGCCAATATTCAGTACATCTATTCCCATATCGAGCCCTCACTCCGCGGTGACATGGTCATGCTCAAAACCCATGAGGACAGGACCATTTTCTTTGATTTCCTGCAGCTGGAGGTCGGAATCATAGAAGGGAAAAAGCCGAAGTTCAATCTGTACACGGTACCGGGTCAGATTCATTACGATCTGACGCGAAAAATCGTTCTTAACAGTGCGGACGGAATCGTTTTTGTCGCGGATTCCCAGCGGGAGATGATGGATTCCAATCTCGAAACCCTGCTCGATCTTGAAAAGCATCTCATGCTGGACGGCAGGTCCCTCGAACATTTCCCATGGGTGCTTCAATACAACAAGCGGGATCTTCCCTCCGCTGAGACGCTGGAGGAGATGAACCGCAAACTCAATTTTGTCAATGTGCCCGCATTCGAAGCCACAGCCAACACCGGAAAAGGGGTATTCCCCACTCTCAAAGAAGTCATCAAACAGGTCGTTTCCCATACACAGGAAGTGCTCAGGGAGAAACAGAGGATCAGCGTATGAAACCGCCTCATGCTCATTCCCCCCTGCAGAAGAAAATTGAAGCTCTGATGAAACGGTACCGGGAGGAAGGACGATGGGAGAGCATCGCACTGTTCTCCTCCGAGGGTCTTCTCATGGCTGGGGAAGGACAATCCGGCACATACCAGGAAGATCAGCTTCTCGAATTCAGCTTCTCCCTGATCGAACTCGCCTCCCGTTTCAGGTCCGGTGTTCCGGTATGTGAGATCACGGTCAGCGGAGAGGGCGGGACAAGACTCGTATTTCAATACTTCGATGCGGGTAATGAACAGCTGGTGCTGGCGGCCGTTCACAGAGGCCGCAGAGGATACAGAAGGGCTATGCAGGGGCTCGTCAAACAGATCCATTCGATACTGTAAAACCGAACCCTATTATTTTTGCCGCCATCAGAGGAAGGGAAGTCACCGGCGGTTTTGAAATCCATCCCGGACAACAGGTCATCGTGAAAGATCTTCATCAAAAAATCATACACGCCTGGTGCATGTATGACTGGGCGAATTCAGCCTTTGCCACGACCATCATGGCCGCTGTGCTGCCTTTTTTTTTCAGGAATGTTTCGGCCTCCACGCTTTCCGGAGAACATCAGCTGGCCACATCGATCTGGGGATACACGACCGCATTCGCCATGCTCATCGTGGCCGTGCTCTCGCTTATCTTCGGACCTGTTTCCGATCATGCGTCTGCAAAAAAACCTTTTCTTGCTGTCTTCGCCGGCATCGGGAT
>CAYXFJ010000297.1:0-3427 GCA_964464265.1 uncultured bacterium | reverse complement strand
CCGGTCTTTTCCTCCATCCCGTGCCCGAGAAGGATTACTGAAAGTTCCGCTTTCCGCGCTCTGGCAAGCCTGAGCCCCGCACCCATCAGCTCGTAGGTTACGGACTGTATCTCTCCGTCCCGCTGCTCTGCGAATACCCAGACACCGCTGTACTCTGCAAATCCCTCAATGGGTTTTCTCTCCACATTCATCACTATGGCCTCGACCGGGCAGGTTTCCACGCAGGCGCCGCACAGCGTGCACTTTCTCAGATCTATATCAGCCGCCCCATCCTTCATGGAAATGGCATTGTAAGGGCAGACTGAAACACATGCTTCACAGCCGGTGCACTGATCCATGAGTACCTGTATTACCGACACGGAATTCTCCTTTCCTATGGGAGTAATTGATCTTCTTGTAAAGCTTGCATGAAAGTATTCACCACATCGGCGCTTTCACCCTGAAAGACTTTGCCGCCCGCCCGCTTTGGCGGAGAGAACACCTTTTTCACCCATGTGGGCGATCCTTTAAGTCCGATACAATCGGGATTCACTTCGATATCCCTGAGCCCCCATACCGGGATCTCTACTTTTCTGGATTCCATCTTGCCCCGGAGCGAGGGAAGCCTGGGCGAATTGATATCCTTCACCACGGTGACAAGCACAGGCAGAGTGGATTCCACCACTTCAAATCCATCCTCTGTCATGCGTTCGGCAATGATCCTGCCTCCGCCGATCTCCCTTATCTTCTTCACGAAAACGATCTGCGGAAGATCGAGATGCACGGCAATGCCGGGTCCCACCTGTGCCGTATCCCCGTCAATCGCCTGCTTTCCGCAGAGGATCAGATCAAAGGCACCCATCTTCCGAATAGCCTGCGCCAGAGTGTACGAAGTCGCCCAGGTGTCAGCGCCTGCAAATGCAGGGTCGCTCAGGAGTATACCCGCATCCGCACCCACAGAGACCGCATCCCGCAGCACCTGCTCCGCCTGCGGAGGACCCATGCTCAGGGCTGTCACCTTTCCTCCCTGCTTCTCCTTGATCTGCACAGCTTCCTCAATGGCATAGGCGTCAAAGGGATTGAGAATGCTTGTTACCCCCTGGCGCACCAGCGTGTTTGTACCGGGATCGATTCTGACCTCGGTTGTATCCGGGACCTGTTTGATGCATACAATGATATTCATTGGTTTATCCCTGTCTGTTCGTCCCACTTTTTTTCTGTCTCTTGAACCGCAGATCTGCCCGACCTGTTTCCCGGAAGCCTGAAAGATCCTTTTTCATGACTTCACATACTGTACCAGGATCAGGGGCAGATAAGGAGCTTTGGATGTTTTTACCTTGTCGGGGGAAGCTCCCACTTTGATCTCTGCGGATGCCCGGCCGTACTTCATGCCCGGCCACCACGACACCTCCACCTGAATGGAATAGGTACCGTCCTTCACCCGTTTGCCCTGATGGTCCTTCAGATCCCAGACATAGGTATGCCTGCCCCAGTCAATGCTGGCAGCGGTTGTTCCGTCTGTTTCAAATGCGGACTTTTTAGCCCAGTCCTGAAGGTTGACCTGAGCCTCTTTTGCGTATCCTGAAAAACCGGAAACGTAGAGGGTTTTGACAAACTTCCCGTCCGCATCCTCCACCCAGACTCCGGTCTGAGGAGCCAGTTCCTCCATGAACCCGAGATGAAAAGTCACCAGCACCTTCTCGCCTTTTATGGCGGCGGTTTCTTCGCCGCTTTCCCTCAATCCGTACTCACTGAACACCTGATCCATTTGTCCGGACCCGGGGAATTTCTTTGCCATCTGCATCCAGACTGCATTTCCTTTTTTTCGAAGGCCGTAACCCATCCAGTAAAGCGCTTCCGCCCGCATGGAATCCGGCAGGGAAGCATCGTTCGCCACTTTATCCAGCACGGCTATGCCCTCATCGTGACGGTTCACGAAAAAAGGCATCTGAACGGCGCTGATACCGAAGAGCAACCTGGTTTCCAGATTGTCCGGCTTGAGCTCATAGGCCTTTTCAAACATTTTGACGGTTTCAAATGCAAGCCCTGTACGGAGGTTGGTGTCCGCGTGAATCCGTTCGTCATATTCTCTTGCGGCATCGTTCATGTACGCTTTGCCGAGGAGAAGAACCGCATCGAAATCGTCAGGTCTCTTTTCCACTGCATTTTTAAGAGCTGCCTGTGATTCGACCCACAGGCCTTCGTCGTAATACGCTTTCCCAAGAGCATAGAGAAGACCGAAATCTTCCGGTGATTTCTCAAGCTTCTTTTTCAGGTCCGCCACTGCCTGGCTGTCTTTTGCCGGAGTTTTTTTCTCAGGAGTTATGACAGCGGTTTCCAGGCTTTTTAATCCCTCTGTTGCCGCTTTCGCATGCTCCCCTTCCGGTGCCAGCGCCAGAACTTTTTTCCAGGCATCCTTTGCAGCATCTGTTTTCCCCTGCTGTTTATAACCCTGGCCCAGAAACCGGTAAACAACAGCTCCCAGCTCCGGATCCGCATCAGCTCCTGTTTTCAAAAGATCCCGTGCGGCTTCCAGGTTTTCCACTCCCAGATCAAGCTTATTCAGGAAAGGCGGTACCATGATGCCCCATATTCCCAGATTCACCCGTGCGTCTATATAATTGGGATCGAGTTCCACCGCTTTCCCCATCTCAACGAAAACCTCGCTGAGATTTGTCATCATGATCGTCATATCGTTCGCATTCTGCATCCAGGCTCCCCACGCCTTACCCAGTTCGAGGTGTGCAGCCGGACTGTCAGGCTCGTTCTTCACAGCCTCTTTCAGGAGATCCACGGCTTCCTTGAACTGGCCCTGCTTCTGAAGGGCTTCTGCATCAGAAACAGCCTTTTTCAGATCCTGTGCATGAACAGAAACCAGAAATCCGAACAGAATGAGGATTGCTGCTATTTTCATAATCCATTCCTCCCATAAACGAGTTATAGATCCGTCGCCATTAACCACCCGCGGGAAAATCAATACCTTTTACCCGGGTCCCGCACTTCAAATGCACAATATCAGTTTGTCAGGATTTATTACAGCCCTGAAGGAACTGCCATGTCTTTCTGTTAACCGCTCTTTGCTTCGGTCAGTTTGTAGAACACACGGAATCCAGCCATGACCATGAGCACTCCTGCCGCTGCCCAGACCGGCGACACATGCTCACCTGCCAGATACCACCCGAGTTTTTCCGGCGCGGTATTGATCATCCCTATGGAGATCGCGTTGTATGTACAGTGTACGGCCACGCACGGAAAGATGTTTCCGCTGCGCCAGGACAATACACCCAGAAGCACTCCCAGGATCAGTATGCCGGGAAACCACCATGGATGGAAATGAGAAAAGGCAAAAAGAAATGCGGTCAGCATGACCGCCCGGGTGGTCTCATGGTTCCTCTCCATGGTTGTCTGGAAAAAACCGCGAAAAACCATTTCCTCCGTCAGCCCCGCG
>CAYXFJ010000296.1:0-3445 GCA_964464265.1 uncultured bacterium | reverse complement strand
TGGGTAGAGATCTATTCAGAGAAAGGAGAGCATATAGGGAATTATCAAGGAGGGAAGCTGAGGACCTATCCAGGTACATCGATCAGGTACAGGATAGATCTGACACAGGTACCCAGAGGGAATTACAAATCTCTGGTAGTTGCTGATTGCGGTGGCGAAGATCTCTTTGGGATACAGTACACGCTTCACATTCAATAATGAAAGCGTATTTCAATGCCATTCTCGTTCTCCTTTTATCTTTGCATCCGCTTTTTGCAGATGAACAGGGGATCGTTGTGCGTCCGGCAGGCGAGGAGCTCATCCAGACCAAGCCCGGAATGAGCGTGACCACTGTTTTCCGGGTCACCAATAACGAGAACCGGCATCTCGAGCTCATTGAAGAGCCCGAATTACCTGAAAAATGGAAGCTCATTTCACCTGCTTTCCCTTTTACTCTAAGTGCCGGAGCGAGCGATATACGCCTGCTCAGTTTTATCATCCCCGTGTCCACACCTTCAGGACAGTATACCATGAATCTTGTGGTCCGGTCCAGGGAATTCCCATCCATTTCAGACAGGTTCCCCATCGAGGTCCAGGTCATGCCTTCCATGGGTGTGAATGTTCAGGTCCTGGAAGTACCCAAATTCTGTATTGCAGGTGAATCTTATACAGCTGTTTTCCTAGTAAAATATGAAGGAAATGTACAGGATCAACTGGTTCTCGAGACCAGGAATCCCGAGGAATATCCGGTTTCATTAAAATCAGATTCTATTCCGTCCAAAACCGGTCAGGTCAGGAAGGTCGGGATGACTGTACAGACCCGTTCTGATATCCGGGAGTTTGTAACCCAGACCATTAAACTGACTGCATATTTAAAAAATCATCCGGAGGTTCAGGCAGGTAAATTTATCACAGTCAGGATCATACCGAGGATCATGGGGGTAACGGACCGGTTCCACAGGCTGCCTGTACAGGCGAGCCTCAAAGAGGTCCTGCAAAAGAACGGAAGTACAGCATCTAGTTTCCAGTTCGATATTCAGAGTGATGGCACGGTCGATGATAAAGGGGAATACAGACTGCAGTTCAGGGTAAGGACACCGGATATTTATGAGAAGTCCATACTTGCAGAACATGATGAACTCTTTATACGTATGGAAAAGAAGAATATGGGCCTCCATCTCGGAGACCGTGTGTACGTTCTTTCACCGTTGACGGAATATGCCCGTTACGGCAGGGGAGTTGAAGGCTGGTACGCATACCGGGGATTTGTGGCAGGGGGATACTTTCATCAGACACGATGGACAGAGCCCGAGCAGAAACAATGGTCCTCTTATCTGAAGTTCCCTGAGTTTAAAGGCCAGAAAATATCCCTTCTCTATTATGATAAGATCAGGAGTACAGAGTCAAAAGGCATTGTCAGCATGGAACTCAAATCCAGGCTCTTTGCCAGTGACCAGCTTGAACTGGAATATGCCATGGACCGTGAACAGGACGGCTGGTCCAGTGCATGGCGATTCAGATGGTCAGGTCAGATCCAGAGATGGACATATCTCTTCAATGTCATTCATTCTTCACCCCGTTTTTCGGGATACTATCGTGACACGGAATATAATCACGGCACCATAGCTTTTAAAATGAGTTCAAAAATCAGTCTGAAAACAACTTACCAGAGGGATAGACAGAATATAGATGAGGACACCACCCGGTACACGTCGCCGTACAGAAAGCAATTTGCCATTGGTACTGTACTTCATCTGAGAAATAACCTTCATTTGAATTTGGATTATATGGAACGGTCCGAAGAGGACAGACTTCCTATCAAAAAATTTGATTACACGGACCGTTATTTTCATCTGGCATGGAATCATCATTTTTACAGGTTCAATTTTTCAACAAATATTGAGTACGGCAAAACCTATAACCACCTTCTTGCCAGGCAATTCCCCATGGAACGGTACATGGCAAGTCTCCATTTCAAGCCGGACACCAGGCAGTACTATCAGGGTTATCTGTACTATGATTATGACAGAAGATCTTTAGTCGAGGGCCAGAAATGCTGGACAGGCGGATTTCAGGTATCCCTGCAGTTTGCCAAAAAGACAACGTTTATTATGCATTTTCAGAGCAATTATGCCCCGGAGGAGTACTATCAGGACAGGAATATCTTTGAGGTCAGGCTGAAACATGTATTTCCAAACGATCATCTGATATCCCTGCAGGGCCGCCACACGCTGATGAAAAATACGCTCGATGATAAAGAAACCGCTTTTCTTGCAGAATACAGGATCCCGCTGAATGTGCCTGTGAGTAAAAAGACTCAGGTCGGATCGATAAAGGGGAGGATTTACAATTCCCTGACAGGGGAAACCCTTGAGGATATCATCTTCAAGGTAGGTGGCTACTCAGCAGTTACCAATAAAAAGGGAATTTTCTCATTTCCTTCCCTCACCACCGGCACCTATCTTCTGACCTGTGAAGAATCCGCTCTTGCCATCCAGGGGTTGATTACAGAAAATGTAGATATGCCCGTCCTGGTGACTGCAGGCGAAGAGGCGAAAATCGAGATCCCGGTCACAAAGTCCGCTCAGTTAACCGGCCATGTCCTTTTGCTGGCAAAGGAACCGGTTGTGGGTCTGGAAGGACAGGTGCAAGCAAAGGATACGGTTTATACAGGGCTCGAGAATATTCTCCTGGAATTGCGTAGACAGGGCGAAGTGCTTTACAGGATCACGGATGAAAGGGGGTTTTTCGATTTTGAGAGAATTCGCCCCGGACAATGGTCAATAAAAGCGATTACAGAGGTCTCCGATACCCGTATTTTTGAAAGGGAAGAGATCAGTATAGATTTACAACCTGGAGAAAGTTCATCCGTGGATTTCCGGGTTGTCCCGAAAAAACGTACCCTCCGCATGCTTGAGATTGGCGGAACGATCGACCATCCCGAAAGCCAAAAAAACATTGGCTCACGGAAGGTCGATAAAAAACATCGATCTAAACAGGAAAGCAGGATTGTACACAATTATCTGGGAAATAAAGTCTTAAGAGATATAAACAAAGAGGTATTGCCTTCATCAGAAAACCAAAATCCCGGTAATCTTATCTCAGAACAAACGGATAATCGAAATGAACTGACAGACAAGAATAATAAAATCATATCCAATCTCACGGGTATCAGTACCGATGGAACGGATTTCTTGTCCATTCGAATACCTGAGAGTATTTCCAGCATCAATCATTTGGATAACAATATCAAGGATACAGATTTCCATCTGAACAACGCTATCGCTGAGAAGAGTGAAAATCTGAGTACAGGTGAAGACAAGGATGAAATGGTGCGCAATACAGAAAACGATCCAGTCATCCAGCAGGACACTTTTTCGGACGGAGGAATTTTTGCACTAATAAATCCGGATCTTTCATTTAGAGTTGGCGATCAGGAAAACGGATGGGATATTCCCTTCATACC
>CAYXFJ010000295.1:0-3452 GCA_964464265.1 uncultured bacterium | reverse complement strand
TATCGGATTGGCCACCATGAAATTACAGGATCTCCTGGATTTAATAAAAAAAGGTTCCGGTTCATCGATCCAAGGATAAAGGACTTCCTATTCGAAGCAAGCCAGGAGTATTTCAATGGCCAGTGTCACTTTACAGAATGTAACCAAACGGTTTGGAAGCATAGTCGCGGCCGACCATATCAACCTGACGGTTGAAGATACTGAACTGATGATTTTGGTAGGTCCTTCGGGATGTGGTAAGTCCACCGTTCTCAGAATGATCGCCGGTCTTGAAGATGTCACTGAGGGGGAGATAAATATCGACGGCCGGGTCGTGAACGATATTTCACCCAAGGACAGGGACATTGCCATGGTCTTCCAAAACTACGCTCTTTACCCTCACATGACGGTGTTCGAAAACATGGCTTTCGGTTTGAAGCTGCGTAAAATTCCGAAATCAGAAATTCAGGCAAGGGTCGAGTATGCGGCTTCCATTCTGGAGATTACGGATCTCCTCAAAAGGAAACCCAAAGCTCTTTCCGGCGGTCAGAGGCAACGGGTGGCCGTAGGACGTGCCATCGTCCGTAAACCCAAGGTATTCCTTTTTGATGAACCATTGTCGAACCTGGATGCCAAATTACGTGTGCAAATGCGCGCTGAGATCTCAAAACTTCACCACACCCTTATGGCCACCATGATCTATGTGACGCACGATCAGACGGAGGCCATGACCATGGGGGACCGGATCGTTGTGCTGAAAGAGGGTTCTATTCAACAAATAGACTCTCCCATGACCCTCTACCATCATCCCAGGAACCGTTTTGTTGCGGGCTTTATCGGAAGTCCTCCCATGAATGTCATGGAGGGCATTATCCTTCAGGACAACGGTTTTTGGTTCAAACGGGGTCAGTTCAAAGCCCCCATCCCCTTAAATGCCATTGACTATCTCAAAAAGTATCTCGATAAGAATGTCCTCTTCGGGATCCGGTCAGAGGATGTACAGGATGGCCGTTCCTATCAGGGCAGCAAGCACAAAATCGAATGTATCTGTTCTGCCGAGGTTGTCGAACCGCTGGGGAATCATATTTTTGTTCATACAACTATGGAAAATAGCGCCATCGTTGCACAGTTTGGGTCTCGTCCTGTGAGAGTCGGAGAGAGAATACGATTGGCATTCGATATGGCAAAGGCGCATTTTTTCGATTGTGTATCGGGTCAGTCCGTTTCTGAATTGTGAAATTTTCATCCATTTGTACAGGCAGGATGAGAAAAAGCGATTGTATGGGTATCATGCGCTGAAAAAGAATATCGATGATTTTAGCCGATTGCGGTTGCCATTTACAATGAATGGATATTTTATGAGATCTTTCAGCTGATTATTTCCGTTCCGGGTGATATCGACTCCTATCTGAGGGCAGAGTTCCTTATTAATGAATTAACGTATCATACAACTGGTTATAAATACCATCCAATTTTCCACCAACGGTAAAAAATATGCATACCGGGTTGATTCATTGCCTGACGGATTGTATATTGGTACAACCACACATTCCGGCACATCCAGGATACTATTGACAGTTATAACGAACTCTTGGATATTCACGGTTGGACATTGACAACAGGAGAACAGGAACAATACCATGAAAAATCCATCATTGAAACTGGGACTCTTTTGTGCATGCATGCTGCTCGTCTCATGTACGCGAAAGGAGGAATTCCCCAATTACACTCTCATAACGACTTCAGACAAACCGCAGGATATTCTCAAGAAAGCTGCTGAACTGACTCCTTCTGCGAAACAGATAACCTGGCAGGAAATGGAACTCACAGGGTTCGTGCATTTCGGAATCAATACGTTCACAGACAGGGAATGGGGTACGGGAACGGAAGATCCCGTTCTGTTCAATCCCACGGAATTCAATGCAGAACAATGGGTGAATGTACTGAAAGAGGCTGGCATGAAAATGATCATTGTGACAGCCAAGCACCATGACGGATTCTGTCTGTGGCCAAGCCGGTACACGGAACACACAGTGAAAAAAAGCCCCTGGAAAAATGGAAATGGGGATGTGGTGAAGGAAGTTTCGGAAGCGTGCAGGGCAGCCGGTCTCAAGTTCGGTGTCTATCTCTCGCCCTGGGACAGGCATGAACCCGCATACGGGGATTCTCCGAAATACAATATCTATTTCAGGAGACAGCTGAGAGAACTGCTGAACAAATATGCTCCTGTCTCGGAAGTGTGGTTTGACGGTGCCTGCGCGGAGGGACCGAACGGGAAACGTCAGGTCTATGACTGGGCGAGTTATTACAGGGTCATCCGCGAGCTTGCGCCTGATGCGGTTATTGCCATCATGGGTCCGGATGTGAGATGGGTCGGCACTGAAACCGGATACGGCAGGGAAACAGAATGGAGCGTTGTGCCTGTTCAGCCGGATGAACCCTTCTCTGAAGAAATGCTGAAGAAAAGACCGATGGAAGGCCTGTGGACACCGAAGGATCTCACGGAAAAAGATCTGGGAAGCCGTGACAAGATATATGGCGCCAGAGTCCTCGCCTGGTATCCTTCTGAAGTGGATGTGTCCATACGTCCCGGGTGGTTTTATCACGAGGCGGAAGATGAAAAGGTGAAGACCCCGGAAAAGCTTCTGGATATCTACTTCAGTTCTGTCGGCAGGAATTCCGTGCTGCTTCTCAATGTGCCGCCGGACAAAAGAGGGCTTATAAACGAGAATGATATTCGCTCCTTGAAGAGATGGAGGGAAATCCTGGATTCCACTTTTGCGGTCAATTATGCTGCAGGCGCTCAGGTTCAGACTACTGCTGAAGGCAGAAGATATCTTGCCCATTACTGTGTTGATGAAGACCCCGGAACATTCTGGTATCCTGACAAGGGTGTGGAGCAGGCACAACTGACCTTTCAGCTTAAAAAGATGTCTACTTTCGACGTTCTCATGCTGCAGGAGAATACACATATAGGTCAGCGGATCGAAGGATTCTATCTGGAAGCATGGACCGGTGACAGTTGGAAAAAAGTGACCGGAGGCACGACAGTAGGTTATAAACGGATTCTCCGTTTTCCTCCTGTCACATCCGGCAGCGTAAGGCTGAAGATCACCAGCGCCCGGGCAAGACCCACACTTCAGACATTTGGATTGTACAAGATCCCGGGACCGGCCGTCAGGAAACGGTAAATAATAAGTACGATTTACCGTCCCGGGGGTTCGGTGGACTCTGTCAGGTGAAACCGTCATAAAGCGATAGAGAGCAATCAGGATTTCCAGCAATCCGGGATCAGGTACCGACTGAAAGTATCGCCTATCCTGTCAAGTGAAACCGGGAGTTAATAAAAAACCAACAGCAAAGGACGGTCATGAAAACCTTAAAACATATTGCGTTCAGACCGGTGCTTCTTTTGCCTTTCCTGGCCGTTTTGATTTTCTGCGGGAAGTCTGAGGCCGTTCCGGAACTGTGCC
>CAYXFJ010000294.1:2392-3516 GCA_964464265.1 uncultured bacterium | reverse complement strand
AATCGTGAATCTCTACAGTTTTTTCCTCGGGAAAGACGCTTCCCTTGCGGAGATCAATCCTCTGGTCATTACCAGGGATGGCAGGCTTCTGGCAGCGGATGCCAAGGTCAATTTCGATGACAATGCACTGTGCAGGCATACAGACATACAATCTCTGAGAGACACGAATGAAGAGGAACCCACAGAACTGGAGGCGTCGAAGCACAACCTGAGCTATGTCAAGCTCGATGGAAATGTGGGTTGCATGGTCAACGGAGCGGGACTGGCAATGGGAACCATGGATATCATCAAGCTTTACGGTTCCATGCCCGCCAATTTTCTGGATGTGGGGGGAGCTGCCTCTTCGGAGAGGGTCGAACATGCCTTCCGCATCCTCCTTTCTGATTCTAACGTCAAAGCGGTTCTGATCAATATTTTCGGCGGTATTGTCCGGTGCGACAGGGTGGCCACAGGTATCGTTGAAGCCGCCAAAAAACTCGATATCAGGGTACCCATTGTGGTCCGGCTTGCAGGCACGAACAGCGATCTGGCAGCCGATATTCTCAAACAATCGGGACTGACGTTCATTGTCGCAGAAGATCTGAACGACGCCGCTAGAAAGGCTGTCGCGGCTGCCCGCGTATCATGAACATCGAACGGTGTTTCTGTAAAACCGCCGGGCCGGCTGTTCAGAACGCAAAGCGCTGACCGGATAAAAGCCATATGAGGGAATCATGAGCATTCTTGTAGACAGGCATACGCGCGTCGTGGTTCAGGGTATTACGGGAAGCGAGGGGACTTTTCATACCGGCCAGATGAAGGCCTACGGTACCCAGGTCGTGGCAGGAGTGACTCCCGGCAAGGGAGGGCAGACACATGAGGGAGTACCGGTCTTCAACACGGTCCAGGAGGCTGTAAGACAAACCAGAGCGGACGCATCCGCCATTTTCGTTCCTCCCCTGTTCGCCGCGGATGCGGTCATGGAAGCTGCGGATGCGGGAATCCGCGTCATTGTCTGTATCAGCGAGGGGATCCCCACTCTCGATATGGTGAAAACGGTTACTTACCTGCAGGGAAGAGAGGTGCGGCTTATAGGACCGAATTGTCCGGGCATCATTACTCCGGGCCAGTGCAAGATCGGGATC
>CAYXFJ010000294.1:2062-2350 GCA_964464265.1 uncultured bacterium | reverse complement strand
AGCGGATCTCTCACCTACGAGGCTGTCGATCAACTGACCAAAGAAAGACTGGGGCAATCGACCTGTATAGGGCTGGGAGGGGATCCGGTGATCGGTACTCGTTTCATCGATGGACTGAAGCTGTTCCATGAAGACAGGGAAACGGAAGGCGTGGTTCTCATCGGGGAAATAGGGGGGACGGACGAGGAGATCGCTGCAGAGTATATCAGGAAAACCTTTCGAAAACCCGTGGTAGCTTTCATAGCAGGGAGAACGGCGCCTCCCGGAAAACGCATGGGCCATGCCGGT
>CAYXFJ010000294.1:0-2042 GCA_964464265.1 uncultured bacterium | reverse complement strand
AAGGGAACAGCAGCCGAGAAATGCGAGGCCCTGAAAAAGGCGGGAGTTACCGTGGTGGATTCTCCTGCCGGGATCGGCAAGACAATGAAAGAGCTGCTTTCCTGATGACCAGCTGCTTTTCAGAAAGCCTTTGGTGCCTTATCAGGCCAGCAGCATTTCACGCGGGGCAATGATAAAAATGTCTTTCATAGACAATTGGAATTTTCACTGTCTTTTTGGGGAAACTGAAAACAAGAAAACACTAAAAGATGAAATCACATTTCGGGCATCTCTCAAAGAGGGGGAAAAATATGGAAAAATTGGAAACACAGGCACTGGTTGATATCGTCGGCCAGGAGAATGTCAGAGACAATCCGATGGACTGTTACGTTTACGGTTCCGATTCATCGGTGCATGAAGCGCCCGCTTGGGCCGTCGTGAGACCTGTGAGCGTGGAGCAGATACAGAACGTCATCCGGTATGCCGGCAAGAAAAAGATCCCTGTGATCGTACGTGGATCCGGATCCGGCATGTCCGGTCAGGCCGTGCCGATTGATGGAGGCATTGTCCTGGACATCAAACGTTTGAACCGTATCCTTGAGATCAATCTGCAGGACGGTTACTGCCGGGTCGAAGCCGGTGTTGTGGATGACGATCTGAACAAAGCTTTGAAACCGTACGATGTATTCTATCCTGTGGCGGGGGCATCCAGCCGTGTAGCGACCATTGGCGGCGAGATAGCCAACAATGCCAGCGGTGTGCGCTCGGTGAAATACGGAGCGGTCAGGGATTCCCTGCTGGGCATGAAGGTGGTCATGGCCAATGGCGATCTGGTGACTCTGGGAGCGAAGACAAGGGTGGAAGCTTCAGGATACCAGCTCGACAGGCTCATGGTGGGATCGGAAGGAACGCTGGGCATCATTGTGGAAGCGACCTTGAAACTGGTGCCGATCCCCAAATTCCGGTGTCTAGGTGTTGCCAATTTTAAAACACTGCAGGACTCCGGAAAAGCGATTGCGGATATCATGTCCAGCGGCGCGCAACCCTCCATGCTCGAGCTCATGGACCATGTGGCCATTGTCGCAGTCAACAAGACCATGAACATGGGTCTTCCGGATGTTGAGGCTATATTGATGTTCGAGGCGGACGGCATGGTCAAAGAGGCGGTGGAGTACGAGATCGGCAAAATGAAAGAGATATGCACGAAGTGCAACGGTTTTGACATACAGGCGAGCTACGAGGCCAAAGAGAGGACCCGGCTCTTTGCCGGACGGAAAAAGCTCTTCCCCGCGCTTTCCAAATACCTGGAGACCCATACCTGCACATCGCTCGCGGATGACATGGCGGTCCCCTATTCCAAAATGGCGGAGCTGGCCATAAAAATCCATCAGGTGGCAGAGAGGAACAATCTAGTGATGACCGCCTACGGCCACTGCGGATCCGGCTGCATGCATACCAAGATTCTCATGGAGGCCCGAAAGGGCAAGCAGTGGTACAATGCCCAGAAGGCCGTGGAGGAGATATACGACTATGTGCTGTCCGTGGGCGGAACGACCTCGGCGGAACACGGCATAGGACTCTCGAAGGCATCGGCTTTTAAAAAGGAGAAAAAGGATTCGCTCATATTCATGCACGCGATCAAATCAGCGCTCGATCCAGACAATATCCTGAATCCGCACAAACTGATGGATGCACCGGATGACTGGGTCACAGCGACAAAACTCCGATACCATATCGATTAACCGGAAAGGATGACCATGGAGTTCACTAAATTAAAAACATGGCAGGACAAGCTGCATATCTGTATCCGCTGCGGATACTGTTTTGAGCATTGCCATATATTCAAGATCACGGGATGGGAGACGGACACGCCGAAGGGAAAACTGATCATGCTGCATGCCCTGCTGCAGGGGGATATTGAAGCTTCGCAGGACATGGCGGAAAAGATTTTCGAGTGCTACACCTGCAAGCGATGCAATGCGGCATGTTCGGCCAAGGTGGAAGTCACCGACATCTTCACGGATGCGAAGAGCGATTTTCTTGAGGCGGGATACGATGTGGTC
>CAYXFJ010000293.1:0-3534 GCA_964464265.1 uncultured bacterium | reverse complement strand
CACAAGCCAGACAACCTGAAATCCTTTTCAGCGGAACTGCTCGGCCAATTACACAGTTTGAACGGTTTCGAAGATGTGAGCGAGGAGGATGTGCGGGACTGGATATTGTTGTCGGGCAAAAAGGTCACTGTCGAAATGGTCAGGAACGATAACACTCCATCATTCATGATCGACCGGAAAGATTCCATGTCCTTTCTTATCAGCGTCAACGGCAAAGTTCCTTTTGATGAATACAGAGACGCACTTTTAAGCGCTGTTCATACCTATCCTGTTCTTGCCGGACTGACCCTGAGCGATTACCAGGCCCTCCATACTTCATCGGGAAACCGGTCTTTCTTTTTTCTGTTTATTGTGTCTCTGACCATCATCGCTCTGATCCTTTCAGCCATGACCTCAGGGACCGGCACTGAAAAGGAAAAAAGGCCTAAAACGGCCGCGCTCCTGGCAGTGCTCCTTCCGGGCGTTCTTCTCTGGATACTCCCCGGAATGGCCATGATCGGACGGATCATTTCCACAGTGATCTATCTGACAGTATCATCTCTCCTGCTCGTAAATAAAAGCGATGCCGGAAGATTCGAAAACCATGCAAAATATCTGTTGATGATATTCCTGTATTCGGGATTCTGGGTTATGTACTTCCAGATGTTCGACTCGGTTTTGTGGTACGTTCAGGCTTACGTGGATGCTTCATCACTGAATAGTACGGTAAACAGTATCCTCGGGAAATTCGGTCTGGATATCAACTGGTTTTTCGACGTGGAGCATGTCACGGTCATCAATGCAGGGACGATCATCCTGCTTCAGCTCCTCGTATCCCGTATCGTGCGCAATACCCGGGCGCTTCCGACCATGATTGCCGGTATAGCACTGGGTACCATCGGTATGGGCATTCTGGCCATCAGCAGTCATATCTGGGTATTCATTGCAGGGATCACTATTTTTTCCCTCGGAGAGATGACCGCCCATCCCAAATTTTTCAGCTACGTGGGACTCATCGCGCCAAAAGAGAACAAGGCCATGTATATGGGATATCTCTTTCTGTACGGTGTATTCGGAAGCTCGATCGGGGGGATTTTGGGCGCCAGGCTGTATGTTCATTTTGTAGACAATCTGAACATGCCCCGAACCCTGTGGCTGATCTTTGCCTGTATCGGAGTCTTCACCCTGATCGCTCTGGGTCTCTACAACCGTTATCTGAAACCTCAGGGTGAGACGAAATAGCAGGTAAAATGGAAGAATGAAAAATTCCGGTGAAAGCCGGCGACTGAAAACCTACTCGTAACGGAGGCTCTCAACAGGATCCAGTGAGGAAGCTTTTCGGGCTGGAAACACGCCTGCCGCCAGACCCACGGAACCCAGCACGAGAAGCGTGACAGCCAGGACTGTTCCTGAAAGCTGCGGTTTGCCGAGAAACGCGATTCCCTGGTTGTTGACCGGTATCAGTCCGAAAAGCTCTATGATGCTCCATGAGACAAAAAGACCGGCAGCTCCTCCGATCGCAGTAAAAAGCAGGGCTTCGAAAACGAACTGCAGCACGATATGTATGGACCTGGCGCCAACTGCCATCTTTATACCTATCTCCCTTGTTCTCTCCTTGACCACCACATACATGATATTGGCCACACCCACCCCTGCCACAAAAAGGGTCAGCCCTCCGATAACCCCAAGGAATATCTCTATACCCGTGAAAACAGTGTCCATTTGCTTGATATTCCTCACAAAATCCCACATATAAAGGGCGTTGTCATCCCCGGCATCGAAGCGGTGTCTCCGTCCGAGCACCCTGTAAATTTCCTTCCGTATCAGCTCAACATCGGTGATATTATTGGGACGCACGGTGATCATGCGCAGATAACGGTGCCAGTAAAGTGATTCGAATGTCGTGAATGGAATGATCGCCCTTCGGTCGTCCGGTCCGTTGCTCATCCCCATTTGCATTTTCTTTTGAAGAACACCCACAATGGTGAACGGGATCCCGTCCAGCTCCACATCCCTTCCCACAGGATTTTCCCTGCCGAAAAGTTCTTCTGAAATAACAGATCCCAGGAATAGTACGCGGCGCTTATCTGCGATATCCTGATCGTTGACAAAACGCCCTCCCTTCGCTGGATGCATGGTCCTCAGGATTTCGAAGCCGGGATATACGCCTTCCATATACGTGGTCGCAGTTCTGCTGCCGTTCTTCAAACGCACGCCCCCCCTGCCGTGGCTGGGCAGGGCGATCTGTATCTGTGGAATGCTCTGAAGCAGGGTGCTGGCATCCTCCGGATACAGGTGAATATACCGGCCTTCCGGCAATCCCTCGTATTTTCTGCTGGTCTGTCCTGCATAGATATTGATGATCTGATTCCCTGCATTGAGCATACTGGTAACGATGCGGATCTTGAATCCCCTTCCGAAGGCCATCAAAAGTACAATGGCGATGGTTCCCCATGCAATGGCAAAGGTAGTGAGGAATACACGGGTCTTCTGCACTTTGAGATCGTGAATAAAATCACTGAGGAAAATCCAGAAAGGCATTCTCAATCGTTTTGACATAATGTCATTTCCTGTATATTAAATCCGGTTCCGTCAGTGATGGATACAGTCGATGACGTTCAGACTGGCAGCCCGGCGCGACGGGAAAAATCCCGCGATGAATCCGATAAATCCCAGAAGGCCGAGCGCAACCAGAGCGACCCACCAGGAAATCCTCGGTGTTCCCACGTACTGCTCGATGGGAAGTTTCGAGATCAAAAACAGAATTATGAATGAAATGATGAGGCCGATTATAGCTCCAACTGCCACGATAAAAAAGGTCTCTATGAAGAACTGCGCCATGATGTGCTTTCGCTTTGCTCCAACAGATCTTTTTATACCGATCTCCGCAGTTCTCTCCTGGACCACGACATACATGATATTGGCCACCCCGACTCCGCCTACAGTCAGCGTGAAGGATCCGATAATGCCCATGAAAATATTAAATCCCAGGAAAATGTAGTAAACCATTTTCTGAAATTCTGTCGTGTCCCAGATGGACAGGGCTTCCCTGTCCGACGGGTCGAATTTGTATTTTTTCCCCAGAACTTCGTAGACACGGTCAATGATATGGGGAGACAGAGTAGGATGTCCGGGTTTGATCACAACGTTGTTTATATAGCGGAATCCATAGATCGATGCGAACGTCGAAGCCGGGATGAATGCCCTGTCCTCATCCCTTGCATTATAAGATGAGTCCTGCTCCTTATGCTCCATCACTCCGATCACCGTGACCGGGATATTCCCCATCATCACCTGTCTCCCCACAGGATTTTCCTGTCCAAAAAGGTATCCGGCCAGAACATCTCCGAGAAAAATTACCCTCCGTCTGTGGCGCATGTCCTCATCATTGATGAAACGGGACCCCAGGGCCGGGTCCACATTGCGGATGTCTCCGTATACAGGTACCACTCCCGTGAGATTCGGAGTCCTGACATTGGTACGGACTTTAAGGGGGATATTCCACGTAGAATATTCAGGGCTGACCGATTGGATTTCCGCAATCTCGCTCTCCAG
>CAYXFJ010000292.1:0-3538 GCA_964464265.1 uncultured bacterium | reverse complement strand
CGAGGCCGGACCATTGCTGAGAAATCCCGAGCACCTGTGAAGATTTTCAGGAATAAGCAGGTCGTCCTCCTGCGAGAGGAACTGTGTGCCGCTGAGCGGATGGGCAGTATGGTACAGTGCACTCCCCATCTGCCCTATATCGATCTCTGAATTCAGCGCAGCGATATCCAGCAGGTCGAGAGTCTTTCCCCTGAACTTCACCCCGGCCTTTTCAGTGCCGTCCGCTATCCCCTGCATCTCCGTGAGGTACTCTTCATCGTATCCGCGCATCATCATGGCATCGGTCATTGTCCTCTTGATCTCCCAGCCCTGACCCGGATCTTTCTCATTCCCCTGAATGGCCAGTTTTTCGAGATAGGAGAGTATCTCGTCGGCCATCAGATATCCGTGCTGGTACCCTCTCTCGTAAGGCTTTCCCTCCACATGGAGGAAGATCCAGCCTTTGTCCTCATACCGGAATGCAGGACCGAACCACCTGACTGTTTCAGGCGGTATCCATTGAGAAATGTCATCGGTCAGAGAAAGCTCAACATCATCATACCATATCTTCCCCGCAGCTCCACCGTTGTATCCAAGATGCAGCCGTATGCTGTCCCGGCTCGTGGTTGCGATGAAGAGCATTTCCAGTTTTTGCCAGCCCGAACTGCCACCTGCAGCAGGGGAATGGGCTGTAAAAGGGAAGGAGGCCATGGTCAAACAGCCAGCGACAGGGGTCGGATAACGGTCAGCATCAGCAGTAAAAGCCTTTTCCGTTTTCACCCATGCGCTTAATCTGTACAGATGGCCGACGGTAAGTTCCACAGGTTCTGAGATGACCGTGCTGCTCGAGCTCATTCTGTGTTCGATACAGAGACTTTTTTCCCCGCTTTTCGGCTCCTGAACATCCATCCTTATGACCGAATAATCCTCATTTTCTTGACGGAAAATCCATCCGGCTGGCATACCCCGCCCGTCGAGGAGCTCGAATCCCGCATTCCTGAGCATCAGCGATTTATCGGAAGCCATTCCGCAGACAGACCAGGATAACAGAACCATAATTAATTTCAAAGGCTGAACGGTTTTCATAAAACCTCCTTGAAAACCAGGACCCGGGGTTCTCTCTTCCCATGAAAGATTTGTACCCCGGACTTTTTCCCCCTGAAAGACCGGGCACTTGTGTCCTTTATTTTCCGCCCTGCAGGGGATTATCCGATGTAATATCCCACAGCAAGAAACAGGTCAGTCAGAATCACCACGCCCACATTGAGTCCGAGCGCCGGAACAAGACCGGGGATGTCATCCGGATTCCTGAGGACCAGATAAACCGCCCTGAATGCCAGGGGCATGGAAAGAAACGCAATATAGAGAGTAAAAGGGGCCGTGACCAGGGGCGCTGCTGCGATGATCAGGTACATTACGATCATTGCGCCTGCATAGATCCTGGAACAGACCTTGCGCCCGTAATGGATCACGAGATGGTGCCTTCCCCCCTGCCTGTCCGCTTCCATATCCGGGAATTCGTTCAGGAAAAGAAGCAGGGAGGTCAGAATGCCCGGTGCAAGGGAAACAAAAAGTATATCCGGTTTCAGGGTGCGTGCTATCACAAAATAAGTGCCGGCCACCACAAGAGTTCCCAGTGTCAATCCGGCCACCACCTCACCCGACCGCCACCTGGCAAAGTGGGTGGTATAGAAACGGATTGCCAATCCTCCCGGCACTGCAAGCACGGCCACGAACCAGTGAACCGTAAATGTGAGGACGAGCCCGATCAGACCTGAAGCGAACAGGGTCCCGTAAGCCGCGCGCTTCACAGCGAGGGGAGTGTTCATTCCTGACTGAAGCAGTCCGCTGCCTCCGTTGAACGGAGTGCGGAACGTGTGCGCGTCTATACCGGTTTCATAATCGGAAAGCTCGTTGAACAGGTTGACCGAAGCGTGAGCGAGTACCACACCCGCCATGACAAGGGCTGCGTTCAGCCCGTTATGGAAGCCTTCGTGATGCGCGGCTGATATGCCGATGAGGACGAGAACAACCGAGAGAATGAGAAAAGGCCCCCTGGCCTGTAAAAACCAGAGCTTTGCTCCCTTTGGACGATTCATGGAGGCCTTCTCACCGGTCTGACCGGACAGTCGGCTGAGACGAGTCGGTTGTGGATGATTCATAGGAGCCCCTTTACTTTTGTCCTTCTCCTGTTCCCAGCAGGTGTTCCAGAAGCCAGGCATCGGTCTTCTGATACTGCTCAGGATACGCCCAGTGCCCTGTCTCCTGGCAGATGATGAGTTCCCTGGGCGCAGTGATCACATTATATGCTGAATACATGGATGTGGGAGGGCATACAGTATCGTTGAATCCCCACGAGTATATACCCGGTACACGGACCTGGCGGGCAAAATTCACCACATCATAATACTTGGAGGTTTCGATTTTATCCGCCTTCTTGTTGAAAGCCACATTGTCCTTGTTGAACATGTGCGGCCACCCGCCGGCTCTTCCATAAAGATATCCGGTGAGATCACACAGAGCCGGATAATAGCTGGCCAGCCATTTCACTCTCCGGTCCAGACCTGCTGTAATGATGGAAAGCGCTCCTCCCTGACTGCCTCCGGTCACTGCCAGGGATTCGCCGTCGAATTCAGGAAGGCTGAAAATGAAATCAACAGCCCGCACGCATCCCAGATACACCCGCTTGTAGTAGTACCGGTCTCTGTCGTCCAGATTGTAGAACCAGTACCCGTCCAGGGCACCTTCCATTAAATCAGTGTAGACGTTTCTGTCCATCACCACAGGAACACCATGAATGCCGATCTCGAAGGTGATCAGTCCCTTTGAAGCCAGACCCGTATCTCCTGTATAGGGTCTCGCTCCCGCCCCGGGAACGCGCAGGAGAGCCGGATATTTCCCTTCTTTTTTAGGTGTGCACAGGATACCGTACATTCTCGTCCCGATACTGAAATTCTGAAGGTTCACATGGTACACATTCACTGTTTCAGTACATCTGTCCGGCAGAAGAGTGACCCTTGCGTCAAGAGGCACCTTCGCCGCTTCCGCTCTGGCGCTTTCCCAGAATGCAAGAAAATCCTCCGGCTGTTCGGTGGTCGGCTGAATTTTGAGGGGATCGAATGCCGCTGTCGCGGCCCCCTGATAGGTCTTTCCTTCCACCTGAGCCCTGGCTGTACACCTCAGGAATCCGGGCTGTCTGAGCGTCCCTCCACTCACCTCTGTTCTCCCGTTTTTCAGGGTGAGGGTTTTCGTTTCCGCGGGATCCATTTTCTCCGGTCCGATCTCTATATCCACAACAGCATCCGGCACCGGCGATGCGTCCTTCATCACTGTAATGGAAAAAGTAACCTTCTCACCCGTTCTGTACACCCAGTCCGGATGGTCGGCTGTGACCAAAACCTTGATACGGGTTTCCACAGGCTGTGCATGGAGCACGGATACCAGCATCACAAAAAGAATCAGCATACAGAATGATCTTCTCTGTTTCATAATAACCTCCTCGATACAGGTTCCCTCTATATTTATTTCAAATTCCTTTAATTCATGAACTCTTTTAAAT
>CAYXFJ010000291.1:0-3545 GCA_964464265.1 uncultured bacterium | reverse complement strand
CCTTTCTTTGTATTCCCTCCTGATATCCTTTTTTGATTTCATATCCTTCTTCCTTTTTTTCTTCCTCTGTCTCTTTCAGGATTTGAAAACCGCCGCGCAGGACAATTACCGCGATGACAAGTCCGATCACGAGATCGGGATACCGGCTGTTCAGCACGCGTACCAGAACACCTGACAGGATAACACCAACGTTAGCAATAACGTCGTTCTTTGAAAAAATGAATGATGCACGCATATGCGCACCGCCTTCGCGATGCCTGGCTATGAGATAAAGGCAGATGGTGTTTGCGAGCAAAGCGATGATACCGGCTCCCACCATGAATCCGCTGACCGGATCACTGCCAAAAAGTAATCGTCTGAGAACATCCATCAGCACCAGTATCGCCAGGAGTATCTGGGAAAAACCGCTGAGTCTCGCAGATCTCAATTTCAGGCCGCTGCTTTTGCCTACTGCATACAGGCTGATAGCGTATATGGATGCATCAGCGAACATGTCGAGAGAATCGGCTATAAGACCCGTGGATTGTGCGAGCAGGCCAAGCGTCATTTCGAACACGAACATGAATGCATTAATGACGAGCACGAGCACAAGCGTTTTTCGCTCCTGCTTATCGCGGGCTTCGATTTCACAGCCACAATCTGCCATTACGGCCTCAATTCAAGGGGCATTCCGAGGCGGTCTCTCGGCCTGATGGAAAACTGCCACCAAACATCGGTCTGCTCGATCGTTACAAACACCTGATTGATACCTTTTACGAACTGGCACGGGATCATCTGCGCGTCGGGCTGAAAAGGCTGTTTGCTCCTGTGATACGCGTTGTCCGGGCTGCCTTCGTAGACCTTTTCTCCGTTCAGGTAAAGACTCGCCCTGCCCGTGTGCCCGAACCAGAGCTCGCCCTGTGCTGCCTCACGCAGGTTGAATTCACTTTTCAAAACTGCGAATTGTCCGAAAACAGCATGATTCAGTCCGGCATAGGGTGCCTCGCTCACAGCTTCCCGCACGTGAACAGAGCCCGGAAGAGAATTGTGAAAATGTCCCGTTGGTTTAACGCCGCCGGTCAATACTCCCTTTTCAAACTCACTCTTCATATCTGTGGAACGGGCCGCATCACCTTCTGCCCTGAAATGATAAACCTCAAAATCAGAAAGAAAGTCCTGATCATGCGGCATGGTCTCCCTGTACCATTCGGCCAGGAACGGAAATGGATTCACATGCACCTGCTCATCGATCAGGATCATACTGAAATGAAGATGATACCACCCTCCTGAACTCCCCCGGGCGCTCGCATACCCGAGCACCTCTCCTTTTTCGATGATTTCACCCGGCCGGAAGGATCTTGCCAGACCGCTCATATGCGTGTAATAGTAGAGCAGCGGCAGATCAGGATGCTTTACAAGAAAGGGATTGCCGCCGACGGGAGCACTGTTCTTGTTGTAAAGACAATTCTTTTCGATCAGTTCCGGGAAATCGTCCGCTGACACCACGGTCCCCCGGCAAACAGACCGGACCTGTTGACCTTCCCACGCACCAAAATCCCATCCGTCATGATGGCGGCCCAGCTTCACTTCCCCCGGCTTTTCAAGGGTTTCAATATTGTAGCATACCGTCAGCCAGCCCTGGGTCCTGGATCCGTTATTCCAGGGCACAAAAAGAGGATAAACATGGGATCCGGAAGCCATGAGAGGCTCTCCGGCCCTGGCCATGCGGATTCGGGCATCTTTTTTGACATGAAACCTGTCATTGACCGCTGCCTTTTCATAGTCTGCGATCACCTCCACTCCCAGCCTCACATCCCCGGCAATCACATCCTCATTTTCATAACCCACAGGCACTACAATGATTTTCTCCCCTATCAGAAGCGTGGCTTCAGCCTTACCAATACGGTTAGATTCCGAACTGATATAGGTGACACGGGTATCGATGAGTTTGACCCTTGGGAAACCTGACAGTTCCACGGTTTCACCTTTATTGATCTCAACATAATGCGGAAAATTATGGATGGTCCGGGCAAAGGACAGATTCTGAACCAGAGAAAAGATGAAGATAATACCGTATCTATTCATCGAAAAACTCCTTACGCTGGATATCCTTGATCAATGAAGACAGACCGGCCGGCAGAGATGACCGCTACAACAAAAGAGCACAGAGCCTTTAATAATAAATGAACCGCGTCACGAAATTGAAAAGCCGGCACAGTGTCGGTACTGTGCCGGCTTCCCAAAAATTATGACCTTACGGTCGACTTACATTTCATATTTAAGCCCGACATTGGACCACCATTTGTAAAATTCGCGCTGGACCGGTCGTTCCGGTATTCCATAATAATACGTCATGGGCTCGTTGTTGATGTTAATCACTTCCACAAAGAGGCTGAGGCCTCTGAACAATCTCATACTGCCGGAGAAATCGATCTGAAAATGACCATGATAATACTCATCCTCTTCCTCGGTATCACCAACGCCATCGATAAATTTACCGTGATAGTTCAGGCCCAGGCGGCTCGTGAATCCACCTTTTTCATAACCGAGGGCAAAGTTCCCGACATTACCTGCCTGCCCCGGCAGAATGGTTCTTTCACGGCCCGGTATATTAGCCTCAGATTTGGTGTACGTATAATTGAGATAAATACCGAATCCGCTTAAAAATCCGGGCAGGAATGTGAACTGCTGGCTCCAGTTGAGCTCAAGTCCCATGAGCCATGCTTCACCACCATTTGATGGCTGTTCTGCCTCGTACCCGGCATAGCTACCGCTCGACTCTTCGTATACGCGGTCATAGATCGTGTTGTTCAGAGACTTGTAAAATACGCCTCCGGAAAAAATACCGATCCCCTGGAAATAGTGCTCAGCCATCAAATCGATATTGTACGCTGTAGTGGGTTTCAGCTCCGGATTACCTCTGACCAGTTCCTCATCCTCGGGGAACACATGAAGGTAAGGTACCATATCGAAATAATTGGGTCTGGAGATACCTGTTGTAAACGCAAGGCGCAGCTGGGTCATCGGACCCACGCGGTACCGGAAATGGACCATCGGCATAATATTACCGTAAAATTTGTTATCCTTGAGATCTTTCGAGCTTACGAATTCTCCTTCAGCATCGTAGATCAGTTCGGTGCCCGTGTAATCCAGACTTGTCAATTCATGCCGAACGCCTCCAAGGATCATCAAAGGACCAAAGTTGACCGTTGTCATGGCATAGTAGGCGAAAATATTCTCTTTCGCCACAAATGTATTCCCCAGTGACGATTCGAGGTCTTCCTCGCCTTCCAGCAGTCCGTCTTTATTCTCTTCAAAAAAGGCTCTGAATTTATCCCCGTCTATCCGGGGGCCCACTCTGTAGGCATCATCCAGGATGCTGGCATCCTCACCCTTAAGAAACTGGCTCATCAATATGTCATCGTCGCCTTCCCAGGAGTAGTCCCAGCCATTGTCATCCCTGTCCTTGTTCTTCAAACGGGCTTTGCCGCCGATCTTCAATTCAGCGTTGTTATTGCCCACGAGATACGGGATTTTTACATTGAACAATGCCGTCATTTCCTTGT
>CAYXFJ010000290.1:2911-3555 GCA_964464265.1 uncultured bacterium | reverse complement strand
CCGGATCCGTCATATTCGAGCGATCACTATTACGGCTGGAATCCTTCGGAAAATAACATTCAATTTCTTAAAAATACAATGGAACCGATAGCAGTATTTGACAGAGCTTATTTTCAGTATAGCATCAATCCGACCCCTCCTGTTTATAATGAAGGAGATCCGGTGGTTCGGAATCTGGTTGTGTTCAATGATGATTTACAAGAAAATATTGTGAAATGTTTTTGGAATGTTCTTCTCCAGTGTCTGCTCCTTTACAGGAGCTGCGTTTCGCCCTGTTTCCACCGGATCTCAGGATCCTCTTTCAATACTCCGGTACAGAATGCCGAAGAAATCACTGAAATCGACATTGCCGCCTGATAGAATGATACCCGTCTTCTTCCCTTTGATAAGGAGACTTCCGGAAAGCAGTGCTCCCAGAGGAACTGCGGAAGAGGGCTCGACAACGATTTTCATTCTCTCGAATATCATACTCATGGCCTCCACAATCCATTTCTCTTCTACAGTCACAATATCAAAAACGAGCTCGCGGATGATCGGGAAGGTCCTGTCCCCGAGTGACGTTCTGAGCCCGTCGGCTATCGTATCCGGGTGCTCTGCGGGGATGATCCTGCCGCCGTCCCGTACCGGGTGCGGGAGGCCGTGGC
>CAYXFJ010000290.1:0-2875 GCA_964464265.1 uncultured bacterium | reverse complement strand
ACCCTGCGGCTGCTATCGCCGAGCCGCTGAGCAGGCCGCCCCCGCCTACAGGTGCGAGAAGAAGCTCAAGGTCCGGAACCTCCTCCAGTAACTCCAGCGCTGCTGTTCCCTGTCCTGCAATGATCCTGTGATCGTTGTACGGATGGACCAGCATGGCATTTGTCCTGTCTATGATCTCGCGGGCTCCATTTTCCCTGGCCTCCAGTGTCGGCTCGCAGAAGGTAATACGGCCTCCGTAACCCTCCACAGCATCGATCTTCACTTTCGGAGCATTGGACGGCATCACGATATACGCAGGTATTCCGCGGTTGCGTGCAGCCAGTGCAAGAGCTGCCGCATGATTTCCTGAGGAATGTGTGACGACCCCTTTCCGCGCCTGTTCCTCACTCATGGAAAAGAGGGTATTGCTGGCTCCGCGGAATTTGAAGGCTCCCGTCTTCTGAAAATTCTCGCATTTAAAGTAAAGATCCCCGCCTGTGATCCGGTTGAGCGTTCGATTGGTCAGCACCGGTGTCCGGAAAACAGTATGCCTGATTCTTTCCCGTGCTTCCTGTATGTCTTTTAGCTGAGGCCTTTTTCCCATTTCACTCTTCCTTCTTTGATGACTTCCTGTTCCTGGAAGGTTACAGGCAGCCGCATTTGTTCACTGTGAGCGAAAGAGAATTCCTATATAAACAGATCAGTCCGGCGCATGCAACCACAAGCCCTGTAAAACCGACCCTGCAGGGGTAAAATCAGAAAAAATGTAAAGAAGAGAATCTTTAATGTCAATGTTTTTCGGTCCGGAGAAGGGCTCTGTCTTCAAATAAAAGATACCGGATTTATTCTCAGAAGGACTGCATCGCGGATAAAAGGAACCGGCTCAGTTTCTTTTCACACACGGGAGCCAGGGCCGGTTTAACCGGTACCCTGCCAATTTAAGCTTGAATTTCATTTCAGGTTTCCGTATACTTTCCATCATGATGGAAAAGAAGAGAAATTTGAAGGCAGTATTCATGGATCTGGACGGAACCGTGACAGATCCGCGCGTGGGTATTACACGGTGCATACAGGTGGCCCTGGAACGGATGGGCTTCGCTGTTCCTCCAATGGAATCGCTCATCCGCTATATTGGTCCTCCACTCAGGGAATCCCTGGGTGAACTCATGGGGCATCCCGGAGAAGAAAAAATATCCATGGCCCTGGATCTGTACAGGCAGCGGTTCTCAGAAAAAGGCCTGTACGAGAACAGGGTCTATCCGGGGATTGAGGATTTTCTGAACAGTGCCATGATACAGGATTGGCCTCTGTATCTGGTTACAGCCAAACCTGAAGTTTTCGCATCGCGCATTCTGGATCATTTCTCTCTCTCCCGGTATTTCAGGGGCATATTCGGAAGCCGGTTTGACGGTTCACTGACCCTGAAAAAGGATCTGATACGGCACGTGCTGGAGAGGCTGGATATCAACGGAACGGATGCGGTCATGATCGGTGACAGGCGCCAGGACATTGAAGGCGCCCATGAAAACGGGCTCTTCGCTGTGGGAGTCACCTATGGCTTTGGAAGTTCTGAAGAGCTGAAGGAAGCGGAACGGATCTGTGACACCCCGGAACAACTGACAGCCATACTATCCGAAATCTTCACAGACCGGAATAAAGGAAAATGAATCCAGAGAACGCTGCATCCATACCCACGCTCAAAGAACAGAATCTCAGGGTCTTTCAGAGAAAACCCATTCCAGGATTATTTTTTCAGCCGAGATTCGAGCCCTGGTTCCAGATGCACAAGGCCAGGGGCACGCTTCCGGACTCCATCCGTCATCTGGATCTGAGAGAAGTGTACGACTTTCTGGGAGCATCCATGAGAACCGTGCACTACTATACAGACCGGCCAGATCCCGTGCAGTGCCGCTTTTCCGGCAAGGTTAAAATTACGGAACAGAAGGACAGGAATTGCTGGAAAAGACGTTTTGATACTCCGCACGGCCCTCTGTTCGATATGCAGTTACTGACCCTGGACGGTGCATGGCGCATCGTGGAATTTCCGGCAAAATCCAGAAGCGATCTCCGCTCTCTGGAATGGCTTTTCTCGCAGATGACCTATTCCTTTGATACAAATCATTTCAAAGAGGGAGCATCTTATCTCGGTGACCGGGGTGAACCCCAGTTCTGGGTACCCAAAAGCCCTTATCTTGCACTGGCCCAGCAGTGGATGAAGTTTGAAGATTTCTTCTATGCGCTTGCGGACGATCCCCTGCAGGTCGAAACCCTTATGCGTATCCTGGACAGATCCTGTGACGGACTCTACAGGGAAATCACCGGATCCGGGCTGGTCAAAATACTCAATTTCGGTGAAAACCTGGACATGGCTTATCTCTCGATCCGTTATTTCCAGAAATACCTGCTCCCCTGGTACTGGAAACGGTCAGGCCAGCTCCAGAATTCGGGAATTTATACGCATATACATATTGACGGAAAATTCAGGCAGCTTCTGCCCTTTCTCCGTGATCTCCCGTTCGACGGTCTGGAGGCTCTGACACCTTTGCCCCAGGGTGATGTGACCCTGGAAGAGATACAGACTCATATCGCAGGCAAAATCCTGCTCGACGGCATACCTGCGGTTTACTTTCTGGATCATTATCCGCGTGAAGTTCTTCAAGCCTGTGTAGAGGAAATCGTGACCCGTTTTCAGCCCGCTCTGGTACTGGGTATTTCGGACGAGCTTCCGGAAGGAGGGGGCGATGAGAGCTTCAGACGTCTGGAATGGGTGTCAGGATGGTGCCGGTCATACCCGCATTCCTGAGATGAAGAATGACACTCGCCGGACAGTTCCATTTCAAATAGTCTTCAGCATCACATAATGAAAAAAATTCATTTCCGGTACTTAATCCTGGAT
>CAYXFJ010000289.1:0-3558 GCA_964464265.1 uncultured bacterium | reverse complement strand
GTAAGAGGCAAACCCGAAGCATTGTAAGTATATACTATTTTGGAAACAGGGAACAACGTGCCCAAGCCCAGATCCATTGAAGTCAGTTCCTCAGTAACAAGTCCCTGGGCATTATACGTGTATGTGGTCACGTAATATTTCATCCATGCGGAACTATCCGCATCCCACACATACATATCCTCCTGTACCAGCCTGTTGCTGGTATAAGTGTATACCCATTTAAACGAGTTTTCAAGCACACCGTCGTAATCTGAATCCACCTGGAATATGTTCTCTGAAACATTGCCCTGGGCGTTATACGAGGAAAGATAAACCAGCTCTGATTGCCACTCCAGGCCTGTCCAGTTGTCGAACTGAAGCTTTGTCACCTGGCCCTGTGCATTGGTTGTGGGCAGCATACGGTAGAAATTTACCCACTGGCTGCCGTCCCATTGCTGTTCCACATAGCTCAATAATTCAGTATAGGTGTCGTTATAGGTCTGTATCTGCTTTGCAACGTCGAACCAGGCAGAACCGTCCCAGTACTGTTGCAGTGCTTCAACAACGACATTGAGCTCAGTAACGGTCATTTTGCTGATCCGGACCCTGCTGTTCGCATTTTTTGAGCTCCCGGAAAAAGCTTTCAGGCTTTTCTGAATATTTGCCAGAGAACCGGGGACAGGCATGGACTGCTTCTCGAGACGCTGGACCAGCTGGTCGCAGGTCTTTGCCAGATCTTTCTGCGTGGCAGTGTACCCCTCTGCTGTCAGGGTGATCAGCGCAGCCACGAGTATCCAGCGCATCGTGTTCACGAATAGTAGCTTTTTCATCCTGTTTTCCTCCTTATTGTTGATGAAATAATTTAAATCCACCTGATAATAGTCGGATAATATACATCATTCGGGATTCATTTGCAAGCAGGATTTATGAACCTGAATCCATGGATCTGATTTCCGTTGCATGACAGATCGTTCCATTAATCAGACATACGGGTAACTCACCCTCTGCACCCTCAATTTTACCCTGATTCTTCCATCAGAAGCCCCTTTTCCACACGCAATCCCTGTCCGTTCATCACGGCCATTTCAGCCTTCCTGGTTTTCATCTGGGCGCAGCCGAATTCCCCTTTTTTGTTGACCGCCACGAATTTTTCACTCGGCCTGAAATTAGGATTGACGCGTTTGTATTTATCTATGATCATTTCAAGTGCATCGTAACAGGCTTCCTCGGGGCTTCTTCCGGCCTTCATCCGCATCACGATAAAATAGGTGGCGCAGCATTTGATCACATCCTCCCCCCTGCCCGTGGCTCCGGCAGCACCGATGTCGTTATCCACATAGAGCCCAGCGCCGATAATGGGTGAATCCCCTACCCTTCCCGCTATTTTCCATGCCAGACCGCTGGTCGTGGTCACCCCTGCTATATCTCCGTTCCGGTCAATGGCGAGCACATTGGTCGTTCCATACATGCGGCCGGATTCGTCCTCATAAACCGTTCCCGTATCTTTCTCCAGGTGCTCCGGAATCCCCCAGTCGTCTTTCGGGCTCAAAGAGGATTTCCATTCAAGCCACATCTTCCTGGACTTTTCAGTGAGCAGGTTCTCTTCCGTAAATCCCCATTTCTTGGCGAATTTCAGCGCATCCTTCCCCACCATGAGTACATGGTCGGTTTTTTCCATGATAAGACGCGCTACAGAACAGGGGGTCTTGATCCCCTCAAGGCAGGCAACGGCGCCCGCACTGTACGTCTTCCCATCCATAACGGATGCGTCAAGCTGTACCACTCCGTCCTCGTTGGGGAGTCCGCCGAATCCCACACTGACATCCTCAGGATCGAGTTCAATGGTATTGGCCGCTTTTACGACCGCGTCCAGAGCGGATCCTCCTTTTTTCAGTATATTCCACCCTGTCTGCAAAGCCCTGTGTCCGGTTTGATTGGTATGATCGGTCACAATCAACGGGGTAACAGCATCCCCTGTTCCCTCAGGATGCAATCCGCCTGAGAGCAGCCCTACAGTACCAAGAGAAAATCCTCCCAGAAATCTGCGCCGCGTATATTTTTCTTTTATCATGAGTCCTCCAGAACAGGATATGTACAGGCTTGACGATCCTCCGGCGGGGGTTGTCCGGACTTGACCGGCATCGTTACAGTTATTTTATTGAATAATGTACATGCCACTGTCCAGAAATGCAATAAATTTCCTTTGCCGGAAAAGCCGCCATTGTGTATATTTCGTGAATCCTATCCGAAAAACAGGAATTTTTTCATGACAGGCCGACACGCAATCCCGATGGTTTTCCGCAGCACCAGAAGCAACTCACTCTCCCTTCCGCTCCTGTTTTCGGTTGCGGAACGATCGGAATGGAACCGTCACATCCTGCTCAAAGCCTCTCCCTTCCGCCCTATCCTCAACACAGCATGGAAAAGAAAAACTATTATCGCTTACTCCTTCATGACATCGGATCTGCCTTCTGTGTGGAAAGAGGTCCGTCTGCTGAGGAACCGGTTCGGGGAGCGTGTTTTTCTGGTGGCGGGAGGCCCTCATCCTACCGGAGATCCTCCTGGCACATTGAAGATGGGTTTCGATGCAGTGGCAGCCGGACCCGCAGAGATCCTAATGCCGCTTTTCCTGGAGGGTTTTTTCGAGGGAAACTGCAGACCGGGTCATATTCTCAGGTCAGACCGTCCCTGCCTTGAACTGGGCATGCCCATCTCGAAAACCACTTCTCTGAGACCGCCTCTGGAAATCACAAGAGGATGTCACTATCATTGCCGTTTCTGCCAGACCGCCGGAACAGGCGCCGAGCACAGGTCCCTGTCCTCGATTACCCTGTACCTGGATGAAATGGCCTCGAGACAGTATCTGTACCGCACAGGCTTCATCTGCCCGAGCGCATTCGAGTTCGGTTCGGAAAAACCGGGACAATCTTCTTATGAGCATATCAGGGCTCTTTTCGATCTGGTCCGGGAAAAAGGATTCCGTCATTTCGAATACGGAATATTTCCCTCAGAAATCAGACCCAATACCGTAGAGCCTCTCTTTCTGAAACTGATCCAGTCTGCCTGCAGCAACAAAAAGCTGACAGTGGGAGCCCAGTCCGGCTCGGACCGGCTCCTCAGAAAACTTCGCAGAGGGCATTCCGTGGCCGATATAGAAAGGGCTGCAGCCCTGATCCGTGAGCACGGGTTCAGACCTCAGCTGGATTTCATATTCGGGATTCCCGGAGAAACGGAAGAGGATCTGGCGGATACCCTGGTATTCGTGAAGAAACTCGCCCTGAGGTATGGCGCATGGATACAGAGCCATTACTTCCTTCCCCTTTCAGGCACTCCTCTGGAAAAGAAAAATTCATCGCCCCTTTCCGAAAAGGTCATGGCCACTCTGCGGCAGTATCACCGCGACGGTTTCTGCACTCTGTGGTGGGAGACCGGCATGAAGATCTCCAGAAGAATAATGGAAGTCAGAGAACAAATCCAGGGTTGAAATAGAGGCGGGGAACTTCAGGACTTAAGCGCCCTGTAAAAATGTGCGATGGTTCTCTCTCTTCATTACAGGACTGATACGGGCCGGTTTCATCA
>CAYXFJ010000288.1:0-3578 GCA_964464265.1 uncultured bacterium | reverse complement strand
AGTGCATCGGCATGCCTGGGACTGCCGACCAGAACGATTCCAAAACGCTCCAGATCATAGCGCGGTGTCAGGCAGTCCAGGATTTCAATGTCGCAGTTATTGCAGCTACCGGTGGAAAGATGATAAACCCACGGAGACCGGGTCAGAGCTTTGAGTTTTATTCCCATAGAGTCATAACCCCAAAAAAGCCAGGATAATTGCCGCCAGTCCCAGAATGGTCACAGGGCCCCATAAAAATTTCATCGCCTGATCGATCCTGAGCCTCGGATTGGTATTCCGTATGAGTATGATCAATACGAGAAGAATAACATATTTGAGAATAGACCAGAGGATGTCGATCCCCTGGAACTGCACACCCCCCAGAAACAAGAGAACGAGAAACATCGGCAGTGTGAAAAGCATCATCATTCGTGTCAGTTTGAAGACAGCAAGAGGAGGTCCGGAATATTCTACAAAAGGCCCGCTCATGATCTCTGTCTCTGCCTCGGGGATATCGAATGGAATCAGTGTCAGCTTCGCCTGCATGGCAATGATTGCCACGAGCGTTGCCAGTGCTCCGGAGAACGACCAGAAGACCATACCATGAGTCTGTTGAACAGCGACGAGCTGCCCCAGACGGATTGCACCTCCGGCTTTGATTACAACCACGGCAACCGCCAGCAGAAAAGGAAGCTCATCTGCCAGCATGAGCTTGATTTCCCTGCTCGCACCCAGAGAAGCGAGGGCGTTTTTCGATGCAAAACCACCGATAACGACCGCAATCGACGGAATCATCAGAAAATAAACGACGACGATCAAGTCCCCTGTAAAGCTGCTTTCCGGAAAAAGCATAGCTATCCAGATCAGCGTGGAAACCAGAGTCACAGCAACCAGCCCGAATAGTGGCGCCATCAGGAATACAATCCTGGATGCTCCTCTGGGAACGATAATCTCCTTGCCCAGAAGTTTTACAAAATCATACAGCGGCTGAAAAAGCGGGGGTCCCACCCGCCACTGAACCCTGGCAGTTACTTTTCTGTCAATCCAGCTGGCCAGCATGCCTATAGCGGCCGTGAACAAAAATCCAGGGAAAATCAGGTATGAAAAAATTGGGCTCATGTCAGACGTATTCTTCCTTTTTCCAGGGAATTGAATGAACGATTAGATGATCTCCCACGGCAAAATTATGAGCCTTGGGATCTGCCTTGAAATCTCCATACTGAATGGCTTTCTCCGTACACTCTCCCACACAGACCGGATCCTCGCCTTCCTCCAGACGGTTCAGGCAGTAATCGCATCTGGATACGGTATAGGTAATCAATTCCGGGAGAATGGTTCCAAACGGACAGGCGTATGAACAGGTGTTGCACGCCACACATCTGAGATTATAGCGTTTGACGATATTATCAGGTTGCTTTTCCAGAGCATCCATGGGGCACGATTTGACACAGGGGGCTTCTTCACAATGCCTGCATGTATGGGCGAATTCAGCGAGTTCCCTTAAATAAACGATACCGGAATTATAGGGATGATAATAATAGCTGCACTGGGCCTTGCATATCCCGCATTTGCGGCACAGCTCGAGATCAACGAAGAGTTTTTTTGCCATGCTTATTCCCAGATATCATGTAAGTTTTTCAACTGCTCATACCTGAAAACCGGTCCGTCCTTGCAGATGAAATACCGGTCGATCATGCAGTGCCTGCACTGCCCGACGCCGCAGTACATCTTTCTTTCCATGGAGAGATAGATATCCTGAGGCTGGAAACCGATCTCAAGAAGCTTGAGGGTCCCGAATTTCATCATGATCGGCGGTCCGATGACGACTGAAACGGCGTTTTTAAGATCCACCTCGATCTTGTTCAGGAGGACGGTCACCACACCCACAGTCCCCTTCCAGCTCTCATCCGCCTTGTCCACGGTCATATGCAGTTCAATCTGCTTTTTAAAGGTGTCTATCTGGTACTTGTATACGATATCCTGCGCTGATCGAGCGCCGTAACACATAATGATGTTCTTGAATTTTTTCTTTTCGTTGAGCAGGCTGTAAAGCAGGGCTCTGGCAGGCGGGAATCCAACTCCCCCGATGAGGAGCAATACCTCTTTTCCGTAAAAGTCCTCCAGCGGGAAACCATTCCCGTACGGACCCCTGACGCCGAGAACATCCCCTTCCTTCATATTGTGCAGTCTGGAAGTCATGTACCCGACATTCTGGATGGTGAACTCGAGCGTTTCCGGTTTTTGGCAGGGTGAAGACATGGCAAAAGGACCTTCACCATAACCGGGCACGGTAAGCTCTGCAAATTGACCGCAATGGAAGGGAAACGCTTTAGCGGGTTTCAGGACGAAGGTTTTGATCCCCTGGGTTTCAGGGATGATCTTCTCAACGACAGCCTTGATCGGCTCATAAGGCTTCTTTTGATTCATCAGGGTTATAACCTTCAGCTTTTGGACAGGTCCCTCAGCGTCACCCTCATATCGATCCGCCCCTGGCACCCCTCGATACAGCGGCCGCATCCGGTGCAGCCGCAAAGGCCGTAATTATCATCCAGATATTTGAATTTGCAAAAATACCGGTTCCGGAATCTCTCGAAGAGCTTGTGCCTGGGTGTTCCGCCCCCGGCGGTCACAGCGTAACCTGAATACTGGCAGGAGTCCCACCCTCTCAGCTTGACGAATTCCGCACGTGTCACATCATCGAGGAAATAACAGTGGCAGGTCGGACAGGCATGAGTGCAGGCGCCGCATTCGACACAGGTTTCGGATTGTTTTTTCCAGACGCTGGATTCCCAGTTTCTGGATACTAACTCTTTCTGCGATTCACTGAACACTCTCTCATTCTGGCTTTTTACTTTCTGTGTGGTATCACGCCGCATTTTTTCCAGTGCGACCGCCTCTTCCTTCACCAGATCTTTCATGATCTGATCATGCCCTTCGAGCAGTGTCTTTCCCTGCAGGCTGCCTATTTCCACCACAAAACCGTCCCAGAGAAGAGAGAGGTTCAGATCAAAGCCCTTCGCAGGATAGGGGGCTCCTCCAACAAGCGTGCAGCAGCAGGTATCCCACGGCTGTGTACAGTCCGAGCTGACCATAAGGCTGCTCTCCCGCCGCTTCTGGTACACCGGATCACTGAAATCCCCTCCAAAGGCGCTGTCCAGTATGGGCAGGGCTGCCAGATCGCAGGCTTTGACTCCCAAAAACAGCCAGGGTTTTTCGCTTTTCCAGGTAATGCCGACGACCTCTTCAAGCGGGGGAAGCAGATAGGATTTCAGAGGTTGCGACGCCCTCGCCTGATCGTAAACGATGGAAGAAATACGATCCGGAGTGACCGGCTGCAGGAAAAGACCGCCTTTTTCTTTATAGGGAGCTATGACCGTGAACCGTTCCAGCCATCCCCTCAGCACCAACCCCCAGTGTTCTTTCCCGATATAGTATCTTTCTTCCATAGGATGATCTTTTTCTTAAATGTTTTAGCCAGAAGGTGATTTGAAGATAAAAAAAGTTCCCCCGTTTCCTTTAGAAATCACTTACCCCCACCATTGGAACATCAGTATCGATCAACATAAAAAATCTTTTTAAGATCCGACATTAAACAGGAA
>CAYXFJ010000287.1:0-3585 GCA_964464265.1 uncultured bacterium | reverse complement strand
TTTTCCTCGAACTACTAGATAATTCAACTGGATTCTGAGCCTGGTGGGGATGGTCTGATCCCGTATAGATTTTCAGCTTTTTTATCATCTGTCTGCCGAGTCGGTTTTTGGGAAGCATGCCTTCTACGGCATGCAGCAGCACTCTCTCGGGCTTTTCGGACAACACGTCATTAAATTGTCTCACCCGTAAACCGCTGGGATAACCGGTATATCTCGTATATCGCTTTTGGCTTGACTTCCTTCCTGTGAGCCTGATCTTATCAGCATTGATAACGATCACATGATCGCCGATATCCAGATGCGGACTGAACTGAGGTTTATGCTTGCCTCTCAGTATCGTGGCGATACGGCTGGCCAGACGTCCGAGGATCTCCTGTTTGGCATCCACCAGAAACCATTGATGGTCTACGGATTCCACCTTGGGTACAACAGTCTTCACAGCTCATGACTCCTTTTATTCATTTACAAAGTCTTTTAATATAATATACAGTCAATTTATTGTCAAGTTATTTGTTTCATGATTGGGGTCAGCCGGACACTATTCATGGATTGAGCCAGTATCCGATCATCCTGTACAGAAGTTTTGCTGCTGTAAAGACACCATATTCCGCTCCCTGTACAGGACAGCACTCCACCATGTCCAGTGCAACCACCTCTTTCAGTCTGAACACATCCCTGAGCAGATCAAGGCATTCATACCATCCCATCCCGCCAGGTTCAGGCGTTCCTACAGCAGGGCATACAGAGGGATCCAGGACATCCAGATCAAGACTGATATATACAGGATTTTTCAGGTCTTTCATCATCTGCTTCTTCCAGCCGGATTGGTTCCTGACCGTATGCATGGTGAACATCGGAATTTTTCGGCTCTGCACTTTTTCCCACTCTTCCACGCACATACTCCGGATGCCCACGCTGACGACAGGATAGAGGTCCAGAACACGGGCCATTACACAGGCATGGTTATAGGGACTGCCTTCATAGGTTTCCCTTTGATCGGCGTGCGCATCAAGATGAAGGATTGTCATCTCCGGAAACGGGTGATGGAAGGCTCTCAGGATACCTGCAGTTACCGAATGCTCTCCCCCTATGAACACCCATTTCTTTTTCATGGTTATCAATCCGGCCACATTCTTTTCGATCTTCTCCAGGGCAGGTGCGATTGCCAGACCTTTCGTATCCAGGGGTTCAAGCGTTGCAATTCCCCGGTAGTTTTCCTTTTTCAATTCATCATCCCATACTTCAACCTGCTGCGAAGCGCGGATCAAAGATAGAGGCCCATTGCCTGTACCTCTCATATAAGTTGTGGTCACCTCGAGCGGTATTGGCTGAATAATGATCTCTCTATCCTTTTCGCTTTCAGGCGGCGGTATTCCCAGGAAATTGTTTTTCTCGTCCAGTATTTTTGGGATCACGGGCTGACCTTTCATTCCATGGAGAATGGGAGAACAGGCAGCCGCCTTTCTGCCCATTTCTTCTCATCAGAGGACAGAGCAGAAACCACAAGAGGCAGCGCTATCGTGGCATCGACATGCACGGACACCATCCTCGCTTTTTTCTGTATCTTTCCCCATGACTGCGCTTCTTCGAACGTGCATCCTGACAGGCCGCCCCAGTGAGGGGCATCCGCTGTGAACTGTACTGCATATTTGTGTCCGCTCACTTCACCGCCCAGATACGTCGCGGTAACCTCGGTTTGTTGTATGAAATTCTTGGGAGTTCCGCCTCCCACATATATGACCCCGGTATTAACGGCCGACATGATCATCCGGGTCGAATCCAGAACATCCGCAACCGGATCCAGATCCAGGTGGCTGCCCTTTTTATCGGAAAGGATGGCGAGAGCGATACCGATCGAAGAATCCCCGATCGCCGGGCAGAATACAGGCACACCGTGTTCGGCCGCTTGAGTCAGTATGCCCTTTTCCTTTCCAACCTTCCCCAGATGCCTGCCCAGAAGGTACAGGAAAGCATGGGTGCTGTAGGATCTGGACAGATCAAGAGTTGCTGCGAAATCTCCCACGAACGTATCGTCCCTGTAAAACTCTTCTTCGACCGCAAATGTATCATAGATACGGTCTATCCCCAGATCCTTTAAAATGCCATCATCCATGTGCGCCTGTCCCATCCAGTGGCGCTGGCCCAGTGTCTCGTGAATGTCATGGAACAGATTGGCTCCCGTGGAAACGATCCCATCGACAAGCCTGTGTTCGATAAGATATGCAACGATGCGGCGCATTCCGGCAGGAACCATGGCTCCGGCAAGTCCGAAAAGGATCGTGACTTCATCCTGAAGCATATCCTTCCAGATGTCATAGCTGAGACTGAGATTCCTCCCCTGGAAAGAGATCCTGCCCATGCGGGACAGGACATCCGTAAGAGGGGCATTCTTTTCTATGCTGAATGGATCCACAGGATTTCTCAATAAATCTTTCTGTTTCAAGATCCCTCCAATAATATACTTTCATCATTCGTGAATCGTGATCAGAAGAACGTTCGCGGCTTTTGCCTCCTCTTAAATAAAGATGGCAGCTGCAACCACGGTTGTCCAGAGCCCGTTCTTGTCCCCGACAGCGCTTTGTGTTACATTCCTTGTGGTCACTATCTCTTTGCTGATGCTCCAGATTTCCTTTTTTTCATCATAGCTCTTGTCAGGATCAAAAGGCACGCCCAGGATGGTCGCAAGCATGCTTGCCGCCAGGTCCTCCGCATAATCTCCGGTTGTACTTTCCCTCTGGCCGTAACTGTGATGCTCGGAGAGATAACCGTAATGGCTCCTGTCCTTCGGTATGGCGATTCCGACTGATGCCGCAAGAAGCCGGTGGGGTTCATTCGTGGAAACGTCACTCATCACACAAAAAGTGACCCCCCCCGGATTCAGTTTCTGCAATCCCTGAACCCTGGAAATCAGTTTGCAATGCGGCGGGAAAATGCTGGATACTCTCACGAGATTGAGATGCGCAATACCCGCATCCCTGAGAGCCATTTCAAAGCTCTGCAATTTTTCCTTGTGTTTTCCCACACCATTTGTAAGAAAAGCTTCCTCAGGAACGTACATTGTCATATCTCCTTCATTTAAACGTTCGCCGGATAGAATATGCGGCTGCGGTGAATGACGCCCACGGCACGTCCGGTCAATTCCCATCCATCGAACGGAGTGTTCGCCGATCTTGACTTGAAAGCGCTCTTATCCACCTTCCACTTCTTTTTTGGATCGATCAGGGTCAGGTTGGCCGGTTTTCCGGCCTGAATAACCGGTGCCGTCATTCCCAGAATCTTTCTTGGATTTACAGACATCTTTTCTATGAGTTGCTCTATACTGAGGCATTTCTCCTGAACCAGATAGGTGAGCATGAGACCGACAGCAGTTTCCAGTCCGACAATTCCGAACGCGGCCGCATCGAATTCAACTTCCTTGTCGTCTATGGTATGCGGAGCATGATCAGTGGCAATGGCATCAATCACCCCTTCCTGAAGCCCCGCTATCAATGCTTTTCTGTCCTCATCCGTTCTCAGGGGAGGTTTCATTTTGGTGTTGGTGTCGAATGAACGGACAGCCTCATCAGTAAGGACCAGATAATGCGG
>CAYXFJ010000286.1:0-3587 GCA_964464265.1 uncultured bacterium | reverse complement strand
GCAGGGTCTGAATGATGACCTCGCCCTGCCTGTCCCTGCGGCCTGCTCTCCCCGCTGCCTGGGTCAGCAGCTGAAACATCCTTTCACCGGCGCGAAAGTCCGGAAAATGGATCCCGGTGTCGGCAGAGATGATGCCCACGAGCGTTACGCCCGGGAAGTCATGCCCCTTGGCCACCATCTGTGTGCCGATGAGTATATCCCCATTGCCCTTTTCAAATTCCGCGATGATGTGCTGGTAGGAGTGTTTCCCCCGCGTGGTGTCGAGATCCATGCGGAAAAGAGCCCTGTCCGGAAATATCCTGCGGATCTCTTCCTCAACCTTCTGCGTGCCTGTACCCTGATAGCGGAGGGAGGCTCCACCGCACCTGGAGCATGCGCTTCCGGCGGATTTATGAAATCCGCAGTAATGGCAGCGCAGGGCATGCCTCTGGCTGTGATAGGTGAGCGATATGTCGCAGCGACCGCATTTCTCGATGAAACCGCAGGATGCACATCTTAAAAAATTCGAATACCCTCTCCTGTTCTGAAGCAGGATGATCTGTTCGTCCCTGTCCAGCCGGTCTCTCATTTTCCCGAGGAGCAGAGGGCTGAATATCCTGGATTCTGCACCCGGGATCCCACTGGCCGCATCCGGAACTTTACCGGCAGCATACGGACCTTTTGTGGGGGCATCCCGACCTTTCCCGGGGACATCCGGACTTTCCTCCTTATGACCGGACAGGATCACTTTTGGCATCGGAGCCTTATCCACGCGCTCTTTGAGCGTGCAAAGGGTATATTTTCCCCTCATCGCGTTGAAATAGGATTCCAGGCTGGGTGTCGCTGAACCGAGGATCACGGTGCAGTCATTGATCCTTCCCCTGACCACAGCGGCATCCCTGGCATGATATCTGGGTTCCGGCTCTTCCTGCTTGTAGGACTGTTCATGTTCTTCGTCCACAATGATGAGTCCCAGATTGGCAAGAGGGGCGAAGAGAGCGGACCGGGGGCCGATAGCAATGGAAGCGCTGTTCTCTCGTATCCTGCGCCATGCATCGTAACGTTCCCCCGGGGACATCCTGCTGTGCAATACGGCGATCCGGTCTCCGAATGCGGATCTGTACCGGTGGACTGCCTGGGGTGTCAGGGAAATCTCGGGGATCAGGACCAGTGCCGTCCTCCCCATCCCCAGAACGCTGCGTATGGATTCGATATACACCTGTGTTTTGCCGCTGGAGGTAACCCCGTGAACAAGGAACACACAGAAACCGCCCTGTTTCAGCCTGGCCTGTATCCGGACGAGTGTTTCCTCCTGTTCCGGAGTGAGTACAGAAGGCTCCTCAAAAGGTGAGAGGGATGTTTCAGGGGCTTCCCTGAAAATCTCCTCCTCGTCTATTGTGATCCAGCCGCCAAGAGCGAGTTTTTGAAGCGTGGAGGCGCTTGTTTTCAGCTGCTCGCGCGGGAGAGGCCCTTCTTCAACCAGCTGGCTGAGTATCTTCGCCTGTGCACGCGCTTTCCTCCCGAGCCTCTCGATCATGGAAATTTCCACCCCGTCTTTTATATCCACTATTTTCTGGAACCTGGCTTTTGCACCTGGCCTGGAGAGCTCGGTTGTGCAGGTCACCTGACCCAGCTTCTGTAATCTGTGCAGGGTATGACGGAACCCTTCCTTTTGCCATTGCCGGCCCAGAGAGCTTAAGGTGACGCTTTTTTTCTTCCGGATCCATTCGAGCATTTCTTTTTCATCCTGGGATAGGGATGCACCGGATGAAGCATCGCCTGAAATGCGTACGACCAGACGGCTTTTTTGTACCAGCCCCGGCGGAAGGGCAGCACGGATCGCTCTGCCGTGAGAGGTAAGATAGTAGCGGCCAATCCACCCGGTAAGTTCGAGAAGATCGGGCGAAAGCAGAGGATAGGGATCCAGAATATCTTCTATATATTTCAGACCTTGATGTTCGAATTCGGATACGAACCGGATCACCAGACCGCTCATTTTTCGTTTCCCGAGCGGCACGATCACTCTGTGTCCGATCTCAATTTCTCCGAAGCGTTCGGGGATACCGTAGGTGAAAACCTGATAGGGGGGATACGGGAAAATAACATCTGCGAATTTAGCCCGCGTTGTCATGATCCAATATACGAACAGGCGCTGCCATTTGCAATTCTCTGGATTTTTTTCTTGGATTATTTCATGTTTTATGATACATTTATATAACAAAAAGGATGATAAGAAGAGGAGAGAGTTCTTTTGGCCAACATCAGGAATTGGGTCATATGCATGGCCGCTGCACTTCTGGCCGGCTGCGCTTCAAATACGCTCACTGTCCGGGCACCGGTAAGAGATGCAGAGCCGGATCCCAGCGCTGTCAAACGGTTCATAGACGGGGCAGTATCCGATCTCAAACAGAATTATGCCGCGGCTTTATTGGCCTATCAGGAAGCCCTGCTGTATGATTCCACGGCCTCGGATATCTATCTTGCCATTGCAAACGACTATTACAGGCTGGGCAGGCCGGAAAGCGCTTTGCTGACCCTGAAGCGCTGTCTGACCATGGATCCCGGAAATCTCGAAGCCCTGACGCTGACGACCGCGATCCATGCAGGCCAGGGTCACTGGGATGAGGCGGAAAAGAACATTCTGGAAATATTAAGGATTGACAGCGGCAATCTCGATGCGTATCAGGATCTTATACTGATCTATCTGGAGAGGGGCAAGAAAGAGGAAGCGGCGGAAGTGTACAGACAGCTCGCCGCCAAAGATCCGGACCTGAAGCCTGAGTCCTACCTGCAGTGGGGCGATATATGTCTTGATCTGAAACGGTACGATGAAGCGGTTGCAGCATACGAAAATTTTATTAACCGGTCTCCTGACGAGGGGTATGGATACTTCAAGATTGGACTGGTCAGAGAAGCAGTGAAAGATACAGCTTCCGCCATAGAATATTATATTCGGGCGCTGCAAACAGATCCTGATCTGCCCATGGCAAGAGCGCATCTGGGAGATCTGTATCAGGATCAGGGCCGCATGAACGATGCTCTTTCTCTTTATACGGAGGTGATACAAAGGGATTCCACGGATCTTACAGCCTGGCTGGAGATCGGATCCGTGCACCGCCTGATGAATGACTCTGTATCCGCTGTTGCCACCTATTCGGATATCAAGAAGCGTTTTCCGAAAGACTGGCGTGCCTTTATGCAGATGGGAAGAATGTACATGGACAGCCAGCGCTTCTCACCCGCTCTGGAGGAATTCAGGAAAGTCATACAGCTGGATGCCGGAGTGGTATGGGGCTGGCTTTTCAGCGGTATCTGTCTCGTGCATCTGGACAGCATCAGGGTTTCAGAATCCTATCTGACCAAAGCCATGGAGATCGTACCCGATGAACCACTGGGGAATTACTATCTCGGAACAGTGTTATCACAGCTGAACCGTCCGCAGGAGGCAGTACCCTATCTCGAAAAAGGATATAAAGCAAGACCCGACTGGGTGGCTCTGATCATCACACTGGCTGGAGCTCACGAGAGTCTGGGGAATTATGACCGTTCTGACAGCCTTTTCCACCGAGTTCTGGATCTGGAGCCCTCCAACGCGCTGGCGTTGAATA
>CAYXFJ010000285.1:0-3633 GCA_964464265.1 uncultured bacterium | reverse complement strand
AAAAGGGGAATATTCCGTTCCTGTCTAAAGAATACCTCGGTATGATACAGCACACGGTTAAAGAGGCGAAACGTCTGGGGATGGAGGTGTCCCTGAATTTCGGGGGGCCGGGATGGATCATCGGTGTTCCCTGGCTTGAAGAAAAAGACAGGATCAGGGATATGGTCCCTACGTCCGTGAATGTGACTGGACCCGGATCCTATCACGCGCTGCTTCCGGATTCACTTACCCGGACAGAGAGGTCCTGGGAGATTTTTCAGCCGGTGCTTTCCGGGAGTGAAAAACTGGTCGCTGTGGTGGCCGGAAAACAGGTCAATGGAAAGATCGATCCTGAATCTCTGACCGACATTATGGCATTTGTACACAACCGTAAACTCAACTGGAAAATACCCGAAGGCAGCTGGAAGATCATGGCGTTCTGGCTGGCAACGCACCACGAAGGTCATACACTCGATCACTTCAATAAAGAGGCGGTCGGGCGGTATTGCGAGGATGTGGGAGGAAGGTTTGAAAGTGCCATCGGACATGAATTTGGTAAGACCGTGGATTCGTTCTTCTGCGACAGCTTTGAATTGCCCAATCTGGCCTCAGGCATTTACTGGTCCGAAGGCCTTCTGGACGATTTCAGGGAGTACCATGGATATGATCTTACCCCATTTCTTCCTGCAATATGGTGGGAGGTGGGCGATATTTCCCCCAAAATCCGTTACGATACAAATCTGTTTTTGCACCATGCGGGCATGGAAACCTTTTTCAGACCATTTCTCGGATGGTGTGAGAAGCACGGGGTGAAAGGCCGCATTCAGCCCTATGGATTTACCACGGACAATATCGCTGCAGCGGGAATGACTCCAATCCCGGAAATGGAGATCACCCCCGGTGAAAAAGACGCTGCACCGTGGTTCGACACGCGAATAGGGCCGAAAAAATATGTGGCTTCAGGCGCTCATCTCTACGGCAGGAATACGGTCAGTGTCGAAGCCTATACGTTCATGCACTGGGAACGTTACAGGACAACCCTGGAAGAGCTGAAGATCGCCGCGGACGGATACCTGCGCTCAGGAGCCAATAAATTCTACAATCACGGGTACAGCTATCTGCCCGAAAGAGATATTGCTCCGTCGAGGACAATCCCATTTGCCGTGTATTTCAATCCTGTCAATCCATGGTGGAAACAGTATTCCAATCTCGCCCTGTACATAGCCCGGTGCTGCGTGATGCTGCGCCAGGGGCATTTCGCTCCCGATATCGCCCTTTATTCCCCGCTGGCCAATCAGTGGACTCTGAACGTGCTCAATTCGAGAAAGTGGACACGTGATTTCGACTGGGGGGAGCTGGGATCCCTTCTCATCTCGAACGGGTATGATTTCGATATTCTCAACGATGAGGCCATCCAGACTCTGTCCAGGTTTGAGAATCAGACTATACACATCAGAGAAATGGATTATAAACTTCTGCTCCTGCCAGACCTGAAAGCCATTCCGCTGGAAACCCTGGAGAGGGTAGCCCTGTATGTCAGGGAAGGAGGCGTGGCCATCGCCCTGGACAGGCTGCCGGAAGCTTCCACAGGATTCCTGAAAGCTAAAGCAGAAGATGCCAGGGTCCTTACCCTGGTTCAGGAGCTGTTCCGGGAGCCTTCGGGCAGGGACGGGACAGGGGAGGTCACATATGGCAGGGGGAAAACGTGTACCCTTCGACATGTGATAGACAGAAAGATCTGGTGGGACGAGAGGAGCAGTGCGCTCGATCCGTTTCTCAATGTGATCAGGACGCATATTCAGCCGGATTTCGGGATCGACTTTGCGCATGAAGGAATACGCAAGAACGAGGGGCTGACCTTCTTTCACCGCAAATCCGGTGATTCTGATATCTATTTCGTATCCAATATTCAGGACCGGAAAAGCACGGTTCCAGTGACTTTCCGGATCTCGGGCAGGAGCCTGTGGGAATGGAATCCTTATTCAGGGGATGTCCGTCAGCTCTTTCATTACGAAGATCAAGGGAACGGCACAGTGGTACCCCTCAGTCTGGCGCCTTATGAATCCACCATCCTTGTGTTCGAACCGGGTCCTTCTTCATTCAATGTGGAAAAAACAGGATTGGAGATCGTGGACATCAAAGGCAGAGAGATTCATGCACTTGCAGACCGGAACGGTATTTTCCGGCTGGATCTGAAGTGTGACCGCGAGTCCATCCCTCTCTATGCGAGCGTCACAGAACTTCCCGCGCCTTTTGAAGTCGAAGGTCCATGGGATCTGGTGCTGGACGGACCTGGATATCCTGAAGTGCACAGGACATGGGACAGGCTTCTTTCCTGGACCGATAATCCGGAGCTCCGGCATTTCAGTGGTACCGGGCGGTACACTGCCGCGTTCCGGCTGCCGGAATCCTGTGTCGACGAGAACGTGAAGCTGATCCTGGATCCGGGCAGGGTGTGCAATACTGCGGACATTCTTTTGAACGGGGTCAGGCTGGGAACCGTATGGATGAGGGGGCAGGAACTGGAGATGACCGGTATTGCACGGGCAGGGGAGAACAGGCTGGATATTCATGTGACCAACACGCTGATCAACCGTGTGGCCGGTTTGAAGGATGTCCCGCCCGTACCGGAAGAACTGGTACCGCGGTTCGGAAGCGGGATGACATCCGAATCCGGAAGACGCCCGGCTGAAATGGATTTTGTTCCTCTTCCTGCGTCCGGGCTTCTGGGGCCGGTCATCATACGGCCGCAGAAAAAGATAAAAATAGATATCAAGATACAGGAATAGCGAAAGAATTTCAGCCCATGGAAAATAAAAAGGCGTTGACACTGTGGCTGATGTCAGCACTCCTCGCCGGAGATGCTCTGACAATGGAATCCTATCCAGCAGATGTTAGCATTTCCTGGCGGTGGTGAGCTGCCTGCGGAAAATAAAAAGCATTGACAATCGTTCATGGAAATCCTATGTTATTCAGAAGACTTTTTAAAAATGCTCTCCTGCCGGTCAGTCTTTTCTATATATTCTGCAGTGCAAGATTTGCTGTGACCCCGGACAGGGAGCCTGTGATCCATCATCTGGATTCCAGAAGAGAACTTTTTGTGGATTCCCTGATCATCGGATCCATGAGGAATACCAGGCTCGAGCTTCACCATCCTGTGGACCAGGGGCCGGTTCTTTTTTTTGATCGGCCATGGGAGGGTCCCTTTTGCGGGTACTGCACCATCATCCGCGACGGGGATCTCTTCCGTCTCTATTACAGGGGTCTTCGTTATACAGGAAAGGAAGCTCCTTCTGTGGCCTATACCTGTTATGCTGAATCCAGGGATGGATTTTCTTTCACGAGACCCGGACTCGGTATTTATGAAGTTTCAGGATCAATGGACAACAATGTCATTCTTGCAGAAACTCCGGCCACCCATAATTTCAGCCCCTTTCTGGATACGAGGCCTGGTGTGTCTGAGTCCCACCGTTATAAGGCGCTGGGAGGTAGCGAGAAGAGCGGGCTGCTCGCATTCGTTTCCGGCGACGGGATTCACTGGCAGAAGATTCAGGAAGAACCCGTATTCAGAAAAGGAAAATTCGATTCGCAGAATGCCGGTTTCTGGTCCGGTGCTGAACAGTGTTATGTCTGTTATTTCAGAACATGGACAGG
>CAYXFJ010000284.1:0-3666 GCA_964464265.1 uncultured bacterium | reverse complement strand
CCTCCGCAATCACGGCTGAGGCGTCACCACAGGAGTCCTTTTACAGAGAGGAGAAGTACATGAAGAGGGAGATCATCCGGATAGATGAGGAGAAATGCACGGGATGCGGTCTCTGCATACCCGGTTGCCCTGAAGGGGCCATACAGATGATAGACGGAAAGGCGCGGCTGGTCAGCGACCTCTTGTGCGACGGTCTTGGAGCCTGTCTGGGTCATTGTCCTGAGGGAGCCATAACGATCGAGGAACGCGAAGCAGAGCTCTATGATGAGAGAAAAGTCATGGAGAATATGACTGGTCAGGGCACCAATACGGTCAGAGCCCATCTGGCACATCTCCGTAAGCATGGCGAGGATGAATATCTGAAGGAGGCCATTGCCTTTTTAAAAGAAAAAAATATTCCTGTTCCTGATGAAGGGGCACAGGATACGGTTCTGCATACCGGATGTCCGGGTTCCAGAGCGGTGAAGTTTAAAAAAGAAAACACCGGGAACGGAAAGGAGAGCCTTCCATCAGGCCTCACCCACTGGCCTGTGCAGATGCATCTTCTCTCTCCTGCTGCATCCCATTACCGGGGATCGGATCTTCTCCTGGCTGCTGACTGCACAGCGTTTTCCATGGGTAATTTTCATGATTACCTCAGGAACAAGACTCTGGCCATCGCCTGTCCCAAACTGGATGAGGGACAGGAGATCTATCTGGAAAAGCTCAGGCTGCTCATCGATCAGGCAAGGGTCAACACACTGACCGTTCTCATCATGCAGGTGCCCTGCTGCAGCGGGCTTTTGAGGCTGGCACAGAGGGCTGTTGAAGCGTCGGAACGCAAGATCCCGATCAAGGCCATTGTGGTGGGGATTCAGGGGAATATCCTGAAAGAGGAGTGGATCGCCTGAGTGAACCGGATTTTCCTGCGGAGAATGACCGGACTGCCGGGACAGGAAAAAGATGAACCTTACCTATTGACCACGAACAGCCACTCAAAACTCTTCGCCCGGCAGAACATGATATGAAAAACCGCTTATCATCACTCTCAGCAAAACGTACATCGAGTAGCTGCCCGGGTTATAGGACCAACCCGCAACGGGCGGCCGCACATGGCTCAATGTCCAGCAGGATCGTAATATCCACTGCTTTTTGTAAGCCGTTGAGCACCCCGGCGGCCTTTACAGCTCTGTACCCGTAAGAACCCGCATCAGGCAAAAAGTGATTGATTCTGTTCCATTTTCATCGTAAAATAAATCCTGTAGGCAAGGCAATTGAAAACGGGCATGTTTTTGTCTTTACCGTCCTGTGGCATTTTTATCCCTCCGGAGAGCCGGGTATGCATAAACAAATTTTTTTAATCCTCTTGATTTTCACCCTGCGATATTCCATGGCAGGTTCTCAGGACCCCTTCAGCGGGAAGCGGGCTTTAGCGAACATTGATACTCTTTGCATGCCGGTATTCGAAGGTAGAAAGACCGGGCTGGAAGGAGCGCGCAAAGCTGCTCTGTGGATCGCTTCCTCTTTTAAAAAATGGGGCCTTGAACCCGGAGGAGACGGGGGGTCTTTCATTCAGGAATATCCCCTGATCGTGACGGATCAGAAAAAAAGATCCAGAATCGAGCTCGAGAACGGGCTTTTCGGGCCTGTCAGGTATCAGCAGGGCAACGATTACACTGTGTATTTCAATTCCGGATCGGGAAAGGTTCAGGGAGATGTGGTTTTCGCCGGATTCGGGATATGCGAACCGGACAGGGGAAGGGATGATTACCGGGATCTGGATGTCAGGGGAAAAGTGGTCCTCCTTTACAGGGCGGTACCGCGGGACGGGCAGGACTGGTCAAAAGAGGACGAGAGGGATTATAAAACGCGTACGGCTCTGGCGAAAGGAGCGTCCGCGGTTCTCATGCTGGAGACACGCGACTGGCCTGTAAGGGGAGGGACCCTGCATGAGGAAGGATATGCACCGGGCATGCCCGCCGTTCAGATTTCCAGGAAAGTAGCGAGGGACATTTTTCATGGAACCCACCGCAGCCTGGATGACGTTCTCAGGGATCTTCCCCAAAATCCGCAGTCGTTCAGTACCGGGAAGCGCTTCTATATAGATGTGCAAATGGAGAATACCGCACAGGGAAAGGGAGAGAATGTGGTGGGTATTGTGAGGGGAATGCAACCGGGTTATGAGGAAGAGATCATTGTGATCGGCGCTCACATGGACCATCTCGGAAAGAGCCCTGAAGGGCATCTCTATCAGGGGGCGGACGACAACGCGTCCGGGACAGCCGTGATCATGGAGCTCGCCAGGTTATTCTCCACCCGAAGCAGAGAACTCAGGCGAACACTCGTTTTTATTGCTTTCGGCGGCGAGGAGCAGGGCCTCAGAGGATCGCGGTATTTTACGGAACATCCCACTGTGCCGGCAGACCGTATCTGTGCGATGCTCAATTTCGATATGGAGGGAACGGGGGACGGGGGATGCGGTTGCGGCGGATCCAACTATTTTCCCCGGATAGTGGAATCCCTGCGCTTGTCCATGCCCGATTCCCTCAGCGGAAAACTGCGGGTTTCCAGGGGATGGGGGATGGGAGGTTCGGACCACGCTCATTTTATTGAACAGGGTATACCCGCCCTGGGATTCTTTTCTACCGGAGGGCATCCTTTCTATCACCGTGTGGAAGACGATCCGGGAACCCTTCATGTCCCCTCGCTTCAATTCGTAGGGGACAGGGCCTGCGACCTGATACGGGCTCTGGGAAGTGCAGAGGAAAGCCTTCTCTTTAAAGGCCTGAGACAGGGGCGCTGTTTTACACTGCACGGCGATCAGATGATCATGGACATGCATACCCGTGAGAGTATGGAAAAAGATATCAGGCATTTTGTGGATGTCCGCAGAGAGATGGGAATCAGGGCGGTGGTGGTTCCTCTCATTGAGGAAAATAGTTTTGAAGGGGATCCTGTGGTCCTGTACGAAGCACTGGAAAGCTGGAAACAGTGGATAGAGGAGAACGGGAAACACCTCATCGATTTCAATGGAGCCGCTGTCTTGAATGACGCGGCGGGGAGCGGAAGATTGGCAGTAGCGCTCGGAGTGGAGGGAGCCGGACTTTTTCAGGAGCGAATTCTGCATTTCAAAAATCTTGCGAAACTGGGGCTGGACGTGGTCAGTCTCGGAGATCCATCCGGACCTCTTTTCGTGGAGGGGAAATGGAGTGCCTTCGGCAGGACATTTTTCGATGTTTGCAGGAAAGAAAATGTACTGATAGATTGGACGATCCCGGATACAGCATGCATCCGGGCCATGAAGGAATATCAGGGGAGAATACTTTTCAGGTTCCCGTCTGGTGTGCTGCCAGGGGTGGAAGAGGCGATTTCCGGTTTGAAAGGCAGATGGAATATCGTTGTGGAATGTACGGATGGAACCGACCCTGCGGCAATATCCGGAATACTGGACAGCTGGGGAACGGAGAAATTGCACCTCTCCTGCGGGATGAAAAGTCTGGCTGCATATTCGAACCCTGCATCAGGAGAAAAGGGGGACGGTTTCCGGCTGATACAGGGACTATATGAGGAAAGAATAAAGGGCCGGGACCGGAGTACGGTATATAAGGAAATGGTCCGCCTTCTGGGTGGCAATTTAAAAGAGTTCATGAATTAAAGGAATTTGAAATAAATATAGAGGGAACCTGT
>CAYXFJ010000283.1:0-3707 GCA_964464265.1 uncultured bacterium | reverse complement strand
GGACAGGTACCCCGGTGCACGGATATGCTGCCTTTCAAGCCCTATGTTTTCCGGAGAAAAAGGGGACAGGCTTGTCCGCTATGTCTCGGAAGCGTTACGGCACATGCAATCGTCCGGGAAGGACGATCAGATTCATCTGTTTGTCTTCTCTCGGTCTTACACAAATGGGTGTTCCGCACATCCCGGCATGGAAGATCATCAAAGAATGACTGAAGAGCTTGTGCCGTTCTTCAGAAAAGTGATGAACTGGTAATAGAATTTGCCGCTGTTTTTATCAGAGTTCTATTTTGACTGGAATTCTGTTTTCACCGGGGCGATATTCTCACCGGAAAATATTCAGCCCTGTTTCTTATCCCACGGCCAGGGCAGTACGTTCAGCCGGTTTGCCCATTTCCGCCAGAGTTCCGCCATCTCTTTTGTTCTTTCCGGATACACCCGGGACAGATCGTTCATCTATGTCCTGTCCGATTCCAGGTCATAAAGCTCCCAGGCGTTTTCATCCGCTTCCGTAAACTGCATGAGCTTTTCCGGCGTGGAAACGAGTTTCCACCTGCCTCTGCGGATGGCCCGGTTTCCCTCATGCTCCCAGAAGATCGCCTCCCTTTTCACCGGACGGTTGAAGAAGGCCGGAATGAGACTTTTTCCTTCATACGGGATGATCCTGTTTCCGTTAAAGGTTTCAGGATACTCGGCACTTGCCACATCCACGCATGTGGCCATGATATCGATCAGGTGCCCGGGTGTGTGCCTGAGCTCTCCCTTTGAAGGGAATCCATCAGGCCAGTGAACGATAAGCGGTGTTGAGATTCCGCCCTCATGCACCCAGTGCTTGTAAAGTCTGAAGGGTGTATTACTCGCATTAGCCCATCCCTTCCCGTAGGCAATGAACGTATCCGGAGATCCGGGCATCACGCCTTCTCCTGTGCGTACAGGCCTGCCGTCACGGGTGGTAAGGGGCTGCATGTCCCGCTGGATTTCCCCGGGGGACATGGGTTTGAGGGGGATTTTTGAATACTGATCCGGAGTGACCGGCCCCCTGCTTCCGCGTTCCTCCGCGCACCCCCCGTTATCCTGGAGGAAGAAGATGAGAGTGTTCTCGAACATTCCTTTTTCTTTTAAAGCACTGACTACACGGCCGATACCCCGATCCATCGAGTGGATCATGGCCGCATAGACTTCCATGCGCCGGCACTGCCAGTCTTTCATCTCCTCGTCTTCCCATGCGGGCACTTCGGGATCCCGGGACGTGAGCGGCCAATTCGGATCCACCAGTCCCATCTTTTTCAGACGCTCATGCCTTTCCAGACGGAGAGCGTCCCATCCTTTATCGTACCTGCCTTTGTATTTCGCCATGTCCTCCGGCCTCGCGTGCATGGGCCAGTGGGCTGCAGTGAATGCCATGTACAGGAAAAGAGGACGGCTCCCGTCGTGCTCGCGGATGTACTGAGCGGCATTATTGCTGATGGCGTCTGTGTAGTAAAAATCCTCATCCGGTGGAACCGGTGTATTGTCGCGCATAAGTGAGCCGGGATCGAAGAAACTGCCCGCGCCCAGCAGGGTACCGAAAAACCGTTCGAAACCCCGCCTGAGAGGCCAGTTATGCATGGGTGTGTTTTCTTTATAGAAGGGTGTGACATGCCATTTGCCTGTCATGCATGTGGCGTATCCGGCCTGTTTGAGAACTTCTGCGATGGTCAGGCAGTTGTGGTTGAGATCGCCTTCATAACCCTTGAGTTCCCGGTTTACCATCATGTGCCCCACGCCGGTCTGATGAGGGTACAGGCCTGTCAGAAGCGAAGCCCGGGTCGGACAGCAGCGCGCAGTGTTGTAGAACTGGGTGAAACGCAGTCCGCCTGCAGCCAATGCGTCCAGGTTCGGCGTTTCAATCTCACTGCCGAAACATCCAATGTCAGAGAATCCCATATCATCCGACATGATGAGAACGATATTCGGTCTTTTTTTCTGCCGGGTGCTGCAGGTCTCTATACCGGATAGAAAGAGAGCTGTGCTTCCCAGGCCGAGAGCTTTAAGAAACGAGCGCCTTGAGTGAAGCGGGATGTTATTCATGACCGTTCCTCCAGTTTCTTTCCTTAAACGAGAGGCAAATTTGTAGCAGGATTTTATCTTACGGGCACTGTTTATTAAGAGAGGTTCTCGAGGGGCTCCACTTTCGGGCACCGGTCTTCTATCTTGAGTCCGGTGGCTGCCCATCGGACGGCGTTCACAATAACTTTTTGCACTTCCGGCTGATGATATACAGGATAAGTCTCATGTCCGGGCCTGAAATAGAAGATGCGGCCGTGGCCTCTCTCCCAGCAACAGCCGCTCCTGAAAACCTCCCCTCCCTGAAACCAGGAAATAAATACGATCTCGTCCGGATCGGGGATGTCGAAACGCTCGCCGTACATCTCTGTCCGGGGGATCTCGATGAAGTCGCCGATGCCTCTGGTGATGGGATGCGCGGGCTTGATGTTCCAGATGCGCTCCTTTTCCCCCGCCTCCCTCCACCTGAGGGAACAGTTCGTACCCATCAGTGACGTGAAGATCTTTGAGAAATGGGCAGAGTGCAGAACGATCAGTCCCATGCCCCCGAGCACCCGCTTTTTCACCCTGAAAACAACGGAATCCTCCACATCCTGATGGGCTTTGTGCCCCCACCAGACAAGAACGTCTGTCCAGGCAAGTGTCTCATCCGTGAGCCCGTGCCCGGGTTCCTGAAGCGTGGCGGTTCGCACTTCAATACCCTTTTCCTTCTCCAGAAAATCCCTGATGGCGCCGTGAATTCCCCGGGGGTAAATAGCCCTGACCTGTTCGTTTTTCTGTTCGTGTATGAATTCGTTCCAGACCGTGACATGTACGGCGGATGATGAGTGTTTTGCCTTCATTGAGGGGATCCTTTTCATACAATGGGGGGAATCACCGCCCGCTGATTATGATACGGATACAGGTAGCAAGAATACTCAAAAAGAAGTCCCGCGGCAGGTATCCTATTTCCTGCCGATTTCCTTTTTCAAAAGTGCAATACGGTCATTGCATGCTTTCTGGGCTTCCCTGAATCCTTTTTGAGTGGCCGGCCCTTTCTTCAGATAATCGAATATGAACGCTTCGGCCTCCATGAAAATCCTGCACGCTTCCGGAAGCTCCGGGATGATCTCAACAGGGATGGTGGTCACCCCGTTCCGGTCGCCGTGTATCAGGTCTCCGGTGTGTATGGTGATGCCCCCCACGTGGACCGGAACATCAATCGATGCGATATGGGCATATCCGTGCGAACATATACAGCCGTTGCTGAAAACCGGAAAATCGAGTTTCCTGACCTGGTCAAGATCCCTGGCTGCGCCTCCCGTGATAAGCCCCGCAGCACCAAAGGCTTTGTATGTACTGCACATCACCTCGCCGAAAGTCGCGCTTACAGGAGGATCGTCCAGGTCCTGGAAAACGACCACGGCAGGGCCCTGCAGTTCTGCGAAGCCGGCAATCTGCTCTTCCAGGCTGGCATAGATGTCGCCTTCGAGAGGAGGGGCAGCCGAACGGAATGTCGCTGCGGAAGCGAATCCGACCACAGGCGGGAGCTCAGGAAAACAGGCCTGGATGCGCCTGTCCATAAATCCCGTGTTGCGGGGTCGGACATTGAACAGCTCAATGGCATTGCAGACCGTGGGCGTATCATACAGGCGCAGTTCCTTGATTATTCCGGCAGATATTTT
>CAYXFJ010000282.1:0-3708 GCA_964464265.1 uncultured bacterium | reverse complement strand
GGCCTTTGAATACGTCACGCAGGGAGAATGGCGATTCTTCAGTGTAATGTTCGCGCCCGCGGGTTGCCCTCCAGGTCAGCAGAATGGGAAATACAGAGAAAATACCGAACATTGCGGTCATGGCGGACCAGCCTGCTTTTGTGCTTCCGAAGCGGCTGGAGAGCGGACCCACCAGAAGCCAGGGAAGGGATGCACCGATGATGGAAGCGATCTGGCAGTACACTGCCCTGTAGCTTGAGAGACTGGTCCTTTCATCATAGTCCCGGGTCATTTCGGGAGCCAGCGAGGTGAACGGTATGTCAAGCACGGTGATGGCTGTATAGTAAAGCATGATCACTGCCAGGAAATAGAGCTTTGTGAGCACAGGGCTCAGCCCGAAGTCCGTGAATAAAAGCCAGATAATGATCCCGAAAGGTACGGCCACAGCCAGAAGAAAGGGACGCCTCCTTCCCCAGCGGCAGCGGGAACGGTCGGAAAAAATACCTATGGCCGGATCGGTGACCGCATCCCAGAGGGTTCCCACCATCATGACAAATCCCGCGAACGCAGGATCGAGTCCGACGACATCCGTCAGGAAATACAGGTAGAGGACCGTGACCATGGTCCAGCTCAGCGAGCCGGAAAGCTCAGCAGCTCCGTAGCCCAGCTTGGTTCGTATAGTGAGTTTTGAGGTCTCTTTCATAAGAGAAATGCGAGAATTCCGCGAATTACTCCATGCAGTTCCATGCGTTCATGAAATGGATGATCAGAATTCACACTGCCTCGATGGTTGAAGGCGGTTTTGTGGTGATATTATACGTGACGCTCACCACGCCAGGGACCTGAGACGTGATCCCTGCGGCAAGTTTCTCCAGCACTTTGAAGGAGAGCCTGGTGGGCTTCGCTTCTCGCGCGTCCTTGCTTTCCCAGCACCGCACCTCGATCTGAAAGCCGAAATCCCGCTTTCCATCCCGCATTCCTGTCACCCGGTCTTCATGAAGGATAGCCATGTACTGGAAAGCTCCGGTTTTGCCAAGGATATTTTCCACAATGACCGTGGCTTTACGTACGGTTTCCACGCGTTCCGGAGTCACTTCTCCGATGACCCTGGCGCAGAGAGCGGGTCCGGGGAAGGGAATGCGCCTGAATATCTCTCCGGGAAGACCCAGCGCTTTCCCGACTTTCCTCACGCCATCCTTCCTGAGCTGTATCAAGGGCTCGAGGATCCTGTATCCAAACACCTTCTCTGGATTAATCCCGAGCTGTTCGAACACGTTATGCTGGCGTTTGATACCTGCGACCGTTTCATCCACATCCGTGAGAATGGTTCCCTGAAGCAGGCATTTCGCTTTGCTCTCTTTAACGATGCGGCCGAAGACATTCTTGTAAAAAGTCTGTGTGATGGCCTCCCGTTTCTTTTCCGGATCGGTCACGCCTTTAAGAGCCCTGAAAAACTCCTTCTGCGCGTCGATCACTTCCACATGGATCCCCATGCTCTGGAAGAGCTTCCGGATCTGCTCAGGTTCGCCCTCCCGCATAAGACCGTTCTGGATAAATACTGTCCTCAGTCTGTTCCCGAGGGCTCTGTGGCCCAGAACAGTGACCACGGACGAATCCACGCCGCCGGAAAGGGCGTTGATGGCCGTATCTTCTCCAACAGCATCCGCGATTTCGCGTATCTTTTCATGGATGAATATTTTCGGATTGAGCTGTTTTTCCGGGATTTCCTTGATCATCGTCTCCTCCCCTTGTTTGGTGAACCGTTTACCAGCAGAATGAAAGGACCATTAAAAGTCCAATGTGGAGATTTATTTCCGGTAATTGTTACGGATAACGGATTGTAAAGGTAAAAAACTTAATAAACATACAGACATTGAGATAAAAAGTCAACAGATTTTCATCATGTTCAGGGTATGCTCTGCAACGTATCCAATGGTTTACTGCAACATCATCCGCACGCCGGATCACGGCGCCTCCGTCTGGCCAGTTGAATTTGGTTGGAATACTGGATACTCCCCGCTATCTCCGTTTTCACAAGGAATATTCATGAACCGGTACTTGACAATCTTGGTTTTTCCTTGTACCTTTGTTCATTCCTGTCATATACTCTGATGTAAAATCAGGTCACAATTTTTCCGCGAAGATTTTTTCATTCATCGCCATAACTTGTTCTTGGAGGGGAAAATGGTTATCGTCGAATCGTACGGCATTGCCGTACTGATGTGTTTCATCACCATGCTCTGCTGGGGATCCTGGGCGAACACCCAAAAATTAGCCACGAGAGAGTGGAGGTTTCAGCTCTTCTACTGGGACTATGCGATCGGTGTTTTTTTATTGGCTCTCGTTCTGGCGCTGACCCTGGGCAGTACCGGCAGCGCGGGCAGGAACTTTTTCCAGGATATCAGTCAGATGAGCGGAAGGGCTTTTCTGTTCGCTTTGGTGGGCGGGGTGGTTTTCAATCTGGCGAACATCATGCTCGTTGCGGCCATCGACATCGCGGGTATGTCCGTTGCCTTTCCCATCGGCATCGGCATCGCTCTCGTGGAGGGCGTGGCGATCAACTACATCGCCAAACCTTCCGGAAATCCACTCCTTCTTTTCGCGGGCGTGGCTGCGGTCGTTCTGGCCATTGTCATCGACGCAGTCGCTTACGGCAGGCTCAAAGCCGGCGAAAAACGAACCACGGGCAAAGGCATACTGATTTCTGTGATCTGCGGCCTGCTCATGGGACTTTTCTACTACCTCGTACAGACAGGAATGGTTCGGGACTTCAAAACGCCGGAAGCGGGTTTGCTGGAGCCCTACGCCGCAGTGGTGGTCTTTTCAATTGGTCTGCTCCTCTCTACCTTCGTGTGGAACAGCAATCTCCTGTCTAAAATACTGACCGGAGAAAAGGTAGTCTTCAAAGAGTATTTCACGAAGGGCACTCCAAAACTGCACGGAGTCGGGATACTCGGCGGTGTAATCTGGAGCATCGGGATGTCATTCAGCATTATCGCTTCGGGCAGTGCGGGGGCATCCATCTCCTACGGGCTGGGCCAGGGAGCCACTATGGTGGCCGCATTCTGGGGTGTCTTCATCTGGAAGGAGTTCAAAAACGCGGAAAAGGCAACCGATGCCCTGCTTGCGCTCATGTTCGTATTTTACCTGATCGGTCTTGCGCTGATTATTATCGCCAGGCTGGTTTGACATTCCGTCAGAGCAGGGCGGACAGTCTGGAGAGATGAGCTGGAGATGACAATATTTTGTCACTGTGAGGAAATGCTTTTTTTCGGAGAAGAATCATGGGTAAGAAAATTGTCGTTGTCGGCAGTTCCAATACAGACATGATCGTTCAGGTCCCGAGAATACCCGGACCAGGGGAAACAGTTCTGGGGGGGACTTTTTCGACAGCCGCAGGAGGCAAAGGTGCCAATCAGGCAGTGGCCGCAGCCCGCGCAGGAGGGGAGGTCACCTTCATTGCACGTGTGGGCGAGGATATACTGGGAGAGGATGCGATCGAGGGTTTCAGGAAAGATGGCATCAGGGTGGATAATATATGGAAAACAAAGGATGTGCCGTCAGGTGTGGCACTGATCTTTGTGGATTCGCAGGGTGAGAACAGCATTGCTGTGGCGCCCGGAGCTAACAGCGAACTGACCCCGGAAGACATGGGACATGCGAAGGATATTATCGGAAGGGCGGATATTCTTCTCATGCAGCTCGAAATACCGATGGAAACCGTAATCG
>CAYXFJ010000281.1:0-3723 GCA_964464265.1 uncultured bacterium | reverse complement strand
AATATACAAGGTTTTCTATGAATAGACAAGCACTCTGTGTACCGGATGACTTTCGCTCTTGACCTGAAAACACATTCCCAGTATAAAGAACCGGAAATTCTTATCCTTTACACCGCATTTTATGGATATTTCCCGGTGTTTCAAGAGTATAAACAATTGATACACTTGCCATCAGTTTACGCGCCAGGATACGCGAGATCCATCTGAAGAGAACCCAGGAAAATCAGGAATACTTTATGATCCAAAAACGTTTACTCCTTCAGGCTTCCCTCATCATCGCCGGAATACTTGCCTGTAAAAGTTCAAATGTCGAAAGCGTATGGTTTCCGGAGCCCGCAGCCATAGACGGCGCGGATGAAGAATGGGAAACCGTTCATTTCCAGAGTCTGGAATCGGAACAGATCTCCATGGGACTCGGCAACGATGCCGGCCATCTCTATCTCATTATCCGTGTGGAAAATCCCATGCTCGCCCGCGCTCTCAGCAGAAGAGGCGTGGAGCTTTCCTTTACGGATGAAAGCGAAAAACGTGCCCTTCTGTCCCTGTATTATACAGGATCCGGCAGGCCAGCGTTCGGAAGAGGCGATAGTTTCTGGGAATCCCTGACAGAGGATCAAAAGAACCGGTTCCTGGACCGCAGGAAAGAAATCCAGCAAATGATAAGGGCTTCTCAGAAGGGAAAGAGCGTGCTTCTCCCTCCGGACGGCACAGAAGGTCCTCTTGCGGCCTCTTCATTCAGCGGGGAAGGCTTCCTGTACGAATTCAGTATCCCGCTCGAACCGGACTCTGACCGCCCGTTCACCCTGGCATTACAGCCTGGAAATATTTTCCGGATCTCCATCAAAGCCGGAGAGGCCGGAGATGAATCACCGGAGATGATACCCGGAATCGGTCCTCCCGGAGGAATGGAAGGCGTGATCCCGGAAGAAGGGGGCATGGAACGCATGGGCGGAAGAAGGGGCGGATTCGAACCGGGCCGCGGATTCCAGGCACTCGAAAAGAAATACAGCTTCACTGTGATCCTGGCAGGCGGACCACAGCACGAATCAGGATAAAACCGGAGTCAATAGCGGGGGTTTTTGACAGCAGTTCAGAAACGATTATCCAGAAAAATCCGGGGTCAGAAAAAGACGCTTTTTTATACAGATCCGCAGCGCCATCTTACGAAAAATTGAGGCCAAAATGAGCTATTTTTATACCTGGATCCGGAAAGTTAACTTAGATAAAGCCAATGTTCATATCAACCGCTTCTTTACGATTGGCACTGTTTTCATCCTTCTCATTCTTTCTGCCTGCGCCGGCAGCAGCCTGTCCGGCAGGCCGCCTGCCTCCCTTTCCGGATTGAATTCCGCTGAAGGTGCGGAAGCCGCTTACAGGGAAGCCCGTTCCAGATGGACGGCCGTGATCGGCCCCGGAGGAAGAGGTTCCGGTAGCCGGATGATGATGCCGGGACTCATGGGCGGCGGACAGGGGCCGGGCGGAAGGTTTCCCCTGAATATCCGGGCTACCCTTATGCACGATGACGTCATCGAAACCGGATTTGCCTATTATGAGGAAACTGCTCAGATGACGGCTGAAGAAAAAGAAGCTTTCAGGAAAAATTATCATGACAAGCACGAAACCGGGAAATACATTATCATAGAGGCCAGTCTCAGAACCAGTCTCGCAGAGAATTATCTGGATCTTTCAAGATACACGATCTATCTGAAAGACGACAGGGGAAACGTGAATGAGCCCGCCAGGATCACCGAGATGCCCGTTTCCAGCACAGGATTCGAGGGGGATATGGACATCCCATCCATGGAAAAACCCATGTACATGAACATCTCCAGCCATACAAAAAATGTCTTCCTCTATTTCCCCAGAAAAGACTTTTACGGAAATCCCACACTTCCTGAGGACATCCGGACTCTGCGTCTTGTCCTGCATCTGTACAAGGATGGAAATGCAGAAGCGGAAGGCACGTGGGTGTTTGAGAAAGACAGGTGAAAATCAATCGCAAAAAATCCGCTCTATGGCAGGCTGTTTTCCTGTTGTATTGAAAGATACCCCCGTATAAAACCTGCATAACCAGAGGTATCCCCTGACAAATTAAGGCCTCTCCCCATAAAAAAGAGCGGCAGGTTCATAAAATTACGATAACCTGCCGCTCCTGATTTTTAATATGACGGAAAAATTCTCCTTAAAATACCAGTTAATGAAATAGTGTCACTTGAGACCACCGGAAATTACTTCATCATGATCATCTTCTTCATCATGGTCTCATTGCCAGCCTTCAGGCGGTAGAAATAAATCCCGCCGGACAACTGGTTTCCACTGTCATCCTTTCCGTTCCAGGTCAGCTGATAACTGCCGGCTGTCCGGGTTCCGTTGAAAAGCGTACGCACTTTCTGTCCCATCGTATTGAAAACCTCGAGGGTGACGTCGCCTGTCCGGGCAATCCTGTAACCGATCACTGTGACCGGGTTGAACGGATTCGGATAATTCTGCGACAACTCAAAATCAGCCGGCTGTTCCGGACGGTTTTCCCCGACATCCGTTATCCATATTTCCCACTCCGCCTTTTTATCCGGATACCAGTTCAGATCTCCCAGCGGGAAACCGCCTGCTGCGGCAGTATAAGAAGCCGCTGCAGTGCCGTAACTCAGGTCCGCGGAATCGGGAGCAGTTTGATTCATGGACATTTGTGGGTTCTGATCCCAGTAACCCGCATATACATCGACCACTTCCACTGCCGGGGCCGGTGCATTGACAAATGGAAGGAGTTCATCGAAAAATGCTCCTGCCGGACCATCGATAATGGAATTGCTGAACTGTGAGCACATCCACTGCTGAACGTGAAGCGTATCGTTGGTGGCGATTTTGTCGATGATAACCTGGTCCATATACAGGTTATTATGCCGCATAGTGATCTGCGTATCCATGGAATCCGGATCATGGCATGCAAGCACGGTGATCCCTTCACTGCGGTCATAATACACTTCGCTCAGGCGATGCGGTACGAGACTCGAGCTGGTGCTGAAATAGTCCTCAGGAACGGCCATGAGGAACGCTCCCGAATTTTTGCTCGGCCTTCTCATAAAATCAGACCCCAGGATGCCCGGATTGTAAACGATGTTGTTCGTGAACTGAAGTTTTTCCACATGTCCGAAGTCAAAAGCGGGCCGGTAGTTGAGGCCGTTGACGAAAGTGCAATGATCGATGACCGCATAATTGAGAGGGTCAATTTTCCCTGAACTGGGTACAGCCGTGAAAATCATCTCCAATCCTGTACTTCTTGAAAAATGCAAGGCAAGGCTTGAAAAAAATTTCGGGGAAGTCCCTCCGTTCTTCGAGATAGCATATCAGGTCGAGGGGTTCGAACGGACCGGTATGTACTCAAACCTGATAGCCAGCTTTAAAATCCCAGCGGAATACAACATTACCCAGCCCTGAATCCTTTCAGGCAGTCATCCAGGAAGCCTATCCCGCCGGGCTGGCCGCCTGCAGGAATTTTATGCCCGGAAGCGATTTATTCAGGCCCCTGAAGCAGGAAGCCCTTTCCGTTTGATATTTCTGGTTGACGATTTCCAGAATGTCCTTGCCCGTCTGAACATCCATCCCATCACTTTCGGATTTATTTTCGAAACCGCCCACCGGGCTGTCCGGGTACCGCACAAATAAAAAAGAAAAGAGATAACGATCTCCATCAGATAACGTGTAAAGGGAATTCTGGGAACAGAA